>JAPPBK010000103.1 GCA_026705105.1 Chloroflexota bacterium
TCGACTGCCAGACGTAGTTCTTGAAGATCAGATCGTAGATCAGGTCGTTGAACGATCTGCGCGGCGCGCGCTCGAGGTTGGCCATGGTCGACTACCGCTCCCACCAGCGACCGAGGATCACCAGTGCGCCGAAACAGAAGAGCATCGTCAGCCCCACGAGCGGCAGCTCCATGATCTCGGAGCGGAAGGGAATCGTCACAAGGGCGGCTGTTAGCAGTTCCACCAGCTACCTCTCCCCACGATTAGTCCGCACGCCCTGTGGTGGCGCGCTCAAGAAATGTACGACCGCTCCGAATTGTGGTCAAGATCGAACAGGACATCGACCCCTCTGCTTCCCGCTGACTCACGGAACGCCAATCCCTCGCTCAATCTCGCCGTCGCTTGTCATTATCGCGACTCGACCTGATACGGACGAGTCCCCCGACTCGATCTCACCAATCTGCGCCGCCTCCGGGATTTCGCTCAGGAGCGACGCCGCATCGGCGGCCGCGACCACGATCGCCATGCCCACGCCCATGTTGAGGACGCGGTACATCTCCGCCGCGGATATCGAACCGCGTTGCGCAATCAGATCGAAGATTGGCGGTACCCGCCAGGCCGTTGTCCAAGCCTCGGAGTCCAGCCGCGCGTTGACGCCGCGCGGCAGCACGCGCTCGAGGTTTCCCGCGATGCCTCCGCCTGTTATGTGAGCAATGCCCTTGATCAGTTCCAGCGAGTTGCGCAGCTCGGGCCAGTACGAGCGATGCTGCCTGAGCAGCGCGTCGGCCAGCGACTCGCCCAGCGCGGGCTCGACCCGCTCGACGCGGGACACGCGTTCCGCCCATGAGCCGTCCTGCGGTCGCAGGCCGAACACCGACCGGGCCAGCGAGTAGCCGTTGGTATGCAGACCATTGCTGGGCAGACCCAGCACCACGTCACCCGGAACGATCCGTTCGCCCGTCACCTCGCGCCCCCGCTTAAGCACACCGACGATCGTGCCGGCCAGGTCGAAGTGCCCGCTGGGATACAGGTCGGGCATGTCGGCCGTTTCGCCGCCGAGCAGCGCGACCCCGCTTTCGCGGCAGGCCGCCGCGATGCCTGAGACCACGGCCACTTTGTCGTCCTCCGACAGCTTGTGGGCGGCCAGGTAGTCGAGGAAGAACAGCGGCGCCGCCCCGGCGCAAAGAATGTCGTTGATGCAGTGATTGACCAGATCGCGGCCCACGCCCTCGAGCCGACCGGCCAGGCTCGCGATCATCACTTTCGTACCCACGCCGTCGGTCGACGCCGCCAGCACCGGTCGCTCGTATGCCGAGAGGTCGAACAGGCCGCTGAACGCGCCGACGCCGCCAACTTGCTCGGGCCGCGACGCCTCGCGCGCGAGTTCGCGATAGCGGGGGATCAGCCGGTCGTTGGCGTCGACATCTACACCTGCCTCGGCGTACGCCGAAGCGGTCTGTCGAGATGTGCCCGAGGAGACAGGGTGATCCGTCTGCGTCATCGCTCAGCGACGCTCCGGGGCCAACGCGACCATCGTCTCGTCCGAGCGGGCGCCGCGCCGCGTCCCGTTTCCGCCGCTTCCGTTGCCATTGCTCGGGCCGTTGCCATTGCTCGGGCCGTTGCCGTTGGTCGACGTCGGCACGGGCGCCGTGACCAGCGGGACGGTCAGCGTGTCAATCTCGAAGTCGGTCTGCACCGAGACGGGATAGTTGCCGGTGAAGCAGGCCAGACAGGTCGGCTTGCCCAGATCAAGGGCGCGCTGCAGCCCGTCCAGGCTGAGGTAGCCCAGCGAGTCCGCGCCCAGGTGTTGACGAATCTCCTCAACCGACTGCCGCGCCGCGATCAGCTCCTGCCTGGTCGCCATGTCGACGCCAAAGTGGCAGGGATGGCGAATCGGCGGCGCGGCGATACGCATGTGAATCTCGGCCGCTCCGGCTTCGCGCAGCAGCTTGACGATGCGCGGGGTCGTCGTACCGCGCACAATCGTGTCGTCGACCACGACCACGCGACGGCCGGCAAGCACCGACGGCATCGGGTTGTACTTCAGGTGCGCGCCCAGGTCTCGCAAGCGCTGATCGGGCGAGATGAAGGTGCGGCCCACGTACCGGTTCTTGACCAGACCCTCCGAGTAGGGAATCCCGGTCTCGGACGAGTAGCCGATCGCGTGCGCCGTGGCCGAGTCGGGCACGCCGATCACGACGTCCGCATCGGCCGGATGCTCGCGCGCAAGCTCCACCCCGAGCTGGCTGCGCGAATGCCAGGCTGCCTGGCCGTCGAGGATCGAATCGGGCCGCGCGAAGTAGATGTGCTCAAACACGCAACCTGCCGGCTGCGCGGGCACGACGGCTTGGTATGAGCGGAGCCCGCTCTCGTCGATGGTGATCAGCTCGCCCGGTCTCACGTCGCGCAGGAACTCGGCGCCGAGCTGGTCCAGCGCGCAGGACTCGGAGGCCACGACATACCGTCCGCCGACCCGCCCGATACAGAGCGGGCGCACGCCGTAGGGATCGCGCGCCGCCATCAGTCGGCCCGGCGTCAGCAGCACCAGCGAGTAGGCCACCTCGATGTGGTGCATCAACGCCGTGAAACGCGATTCCCACAGCTCGTCCTCGTCGTCTTGGCCCTCGCCCTGGCGGAGCAGGTACTTGGCCAGCACCTCGGTGTCGGTCGAGGTCTCAAACACTTCGCCGGCCTCCGTCAGCTCGGCGCGAACCTGTGCGGCGTTGACCACGTTGCCGTTGTGCGCGATGGCGACGGCTTCGCTCGTCACGGGATCTTCGAGCAGAATCGGCTGCGCGTTGCGGAAACGGCTCGCGCCGGTAGTCGAATAACGGGTGTGACCGATCGCCGCGATCCCCTCGAGTTCGGCCGCGCTCTGCTCATCGAAGACCTGCGCGACCAGGCCCATGCCGGTCTTGACCGACAACCTGCGGCCATCGGTCGTGCAGATGCCGGCGCTCTCCTGACCGCGATGCTGCAGGGTATGAATCCCATAGAAGGTCTCGACCGCCACATCGAGCTCAGGCGCCCAGATGCCAAAGACCCCGCAGGCTTCGCGGGGTCGGTCGTCGATCATGCGTTCGGGTACGTGCGTATGCGGGACAGGAGAGTCGGCGTTGGCAATCGGCTGTACCACGCGCCCGCCTCGCGTTAGTCGATCACACTGGATACGTTCACCTTAACGCACCCGATCCGTGGACACCAGACGCCGGTGTTCAACCATCAGGCAGCGGTCTTCGATGGCGCGCAATCCTGCCTCCCGCGCGGCAAGGAGACCATCCCGATTGACGATGCCCAGCTGCAGCCAGACGGTGCGTACGCCTCCTTCTCGAGCGGCAATGGCGTCCGCGATCGGGCGGTCGGTATCGACCGACCGGCGGAAGACATTGACCGTGTCGATCTCGAGTTCGGGCATGTCCTCCTGCGCCTCGGCAACCGATGCGTAGACCCGCTCGCCAAGAATCTCCTCGCCGGCGGCGACGGGATTGATCGGGACGATTCGATACCCGTGCTGCTGCATGTAGGCGGTCACGCGGTGCGAGGTGCGCTCGGGATTCGGCGACAGGCCAACCACGGCGATCGTCGCCATGTCTGCGAGCGATGCATCGACATCGACGTCAATCCGGTCATCCCAGGATGCCTGGGTGGGGTGACGATCGGACATGGTTGCTCCTCTACCAGATGGGGCCGCGAATCGGGGCCTCGGTCAGTGCGGAGAACGCCTCCGCGACTTCAAAGATCTGTTGCAAGCCCTCTTCTTCGTGCTGCCTTGGCGTGGACACCGAGCCAAGCACGTGGCGGGTACCGCTCTTCTTGACCAACACGAGCTGCCACTGCGCGATCTCCTCGGCCGGTACCGCACCGCCGGCGCGCGCGATTTCGCGACCCTCGTCCTCGACCAGCAACTCCCGGATCTTCCAGAAGGGAATCAACTCGTTCGTGCCGATGCCAAGTCCCAGGAAGCGCTGTTTCATCGACACGTTCTGTCCGCCGCGGTCGGCGACGATGTTTGCGCCCAGTAGCGCATAGACCAACGAAATGCCCGACAGGGGCAGCAGCACGACCGCGAACAGCAGCAGGATGCCCATCAGCCAGAAGGGGAAGGAATCCACCGAGGTAGCCAGCAGGGCGAGCAGCCCGGCCGTCAGCGCCACACCAAGAAGCGGCACGACCACCGCCGAGCGCGGCGGGCGGATTTCGATCCGATCCGGCGTGATCGTCACGACCCGACGGTGCAGGAACACGGTCCTTGGCGCGAGCGGCTCGTCAACCGCCTGCGGACGCTCGAGCGGGCGCTCCCCGGTTGCCTCATCGGAGTCGGCCAACTCGACCAGCGGTGTCGATTCGGTGGTCTCGGTCGTCACACTCGCAGCCTAACAACGCGGGCGGTACGGATATGCTCGCGGTATGGACCGAACCCGTCTCACCGGACTCACCCTGATGATCGCCGCCGCCTGCCAGGCGCTCTGGTTTCTGCTCAGCGTTCGCCGCCGCAGTTATGCGGCAGTGGCCATCCCGGCCGCCGCGATCACGCTGACGGCGGCAGTCCTGATTTTCTGGGTCGGCTGGACGACGTACGAACTCGAGGACGACCTCGAGGGCCTCAGATTCCGCTCAGAACCGCTCGACGACGTGTAGCGGCGGGAGTTACTCGGCCCACTCCGGACCCTCAACCCGCCGCAGATCGCTCTGGTCAACGGTCGTCAATAGCTCGCCCACGAGGGATCCGTCCGGCAGCGTCAGCCCGGCCGCCAGGTCGGCCAACGGGCGCAGCACGAAGCCGCGCTGGGTCATGTACGGATGCGGCACGACCAGTCGCGGCTGATCGATCGATTCCGCGCCGTAGAGCAGGATGTCGATGTCAATCGCCCGCGGCCCCCAGCGCGTGCCAGGCAGACGGCCGAGCTCTCCCTCTATCGACTGCATGGCCTCTAGCAGTTCGAGCGGCGGGAGATCGGTGAACCCGCGCGCGACCGCGTTGAGGAACGCCGGCTGGTCGGTTACGCCCCATGGTGCCGATTCGTAGAGCGACGACACGCGCACATCTGCGGCGACCTCACGAATGCGCCGCACCGCGGCGCGCAGCGTAGCCCGTCGGTCGCCGAGATTGGCTCCCAGACCCAGGAAGACACCTACCTTCGTGTTCATCGCCGCGCGCTTCGCACGATGTCGTCGGACATCCGCGCCACACGCGACATCGCCGCCACGTCGTGAACGCGCACCAGATCTGCGCCGTTGGCGATCGCGATCGCCGTCACCGCCGCCGAGCCTTCGAAGCGCGCGTCCACGTCCCAGCCGAATTGCTGGCCGGTCATTCGCTTGCGCGACATGCCTACCAGCAGCGGTCGGCCCAGGACACGCAACTCCGACAGCCGGCGCAGAAGCTCCGCATTCTCCGACAGCCCCCAGCCGAAGCCGAAACCGGGATCGAGCAGGATCCGCTCGCTCTGCACACCGCCTCGCGCGCCGGTCTCCAGCGATGCGTGGAATCCTGCCAGGACCGTTTCGACTGGATCGGACGCGGCGGGACGACCGCGTTGATTGTGCATCGCGATCACCCAGGCATCGCGCCCGGCCGCCGCGCAGGCGAGCCGCGGATCGCCGCGCAGCCCGTTGATGTCGTTGAGCATGGTCGCGCCGGCGTCGAAGGCCGCGGCGGCAACCGCCGCCTTGGTCGTGTCGACCGAGAGCGGCACGCCCGGCAGCCGCGAGGCAAGCCCCGCGAGTACCGGGACGACGCGTCGGCATTCCTCGTCGGCGGAGACTGCTTCGAATCCCGGACGGGTCGACTGACCGCCGACATCGATGATGTCCGCGCCCTCGCGCGCCAACTGCTCGCCGCGGGCGACGGCGGCGTCGGCGTCGAGCAACCCGTCTCCGGCAAAGGAATCCGGCGTGACGTTGAGAATGCCCACGATCAGCGTGCGGGATCCCCAGGCAACGTCGTCGAGCTTCACTACAGCCCTGCTTCGCTAGAGCGGCGTCTCCAGCACCCTGGGTCGGCCATCGACCTCGGTCATCTCAAGTCGCTTTCGCTCCGCTGCATCATCGCCGATCACCAGTTCGATCTCGGTCGGCGTGACCCCGTCGGCATCGTCGCTCTCGTCGATCCGCCAGGCCCGCACCGAGGGCGGCTCCTCTGCCAACGAGACCAATACCCAATAGGGCCACTCGGCCGCCCCCTTGTGCAGCCGCGCGATGCGCAGGTCGGTGGGCGACGGCCGCGCCTCCGAGGCGACATGCGAGTGATAGATCACCAGCCAATCGCCCTCGTCGATGGCCCGATCCATATGCATCACCTGTTGCGGCGGGATGTTGAAGCGCCAGGGCGACGCCTCGTCGTTGGTCGCCCGCCAGAGCGTCAAGCTGCCGTCCGCCGCGCGGCCGATGACGCCGCAACACTCGTTGGGCAAGTCCTCGCGCGCATGCGCGACCATCTCGTCAACCAGCACTTGGGGCAACTCAAGCTCGCTCATGATCCCGCCGCCTCCTGCGTCTGCTTCCGGAGTCTGCGCTCGGTCTGGGGGTGAGGGATTTCCTCGCCCCACGTATCCCAGCCCGGGATGTCGGCGTCCCGCGCAAACAGCTCAATCTTGCGCTGCTGCGGGAACATCGCCTCGATCCTACGCCGAACTTCGGCCGGTTTGCGCGAATGCCCGGCGCGAGGCTCGGAGACGAGTTGTCGCACGTTACGCGCTCCGCGCGGCGCCGGAATCCGCCCCCGTTTGAAGACCAGGCAGAGTTCGCACTGCGACATCGTGTAGAAACCCGGATTGACGCGCTGCTTGTCCCATACAAATGCGACGGTTGCCCACTCGAATGACCAGGCCTTGCCCAGCTTGATTGCCTGGTCGAGATGAGGAGAGGTCGCCCACAGGAACAGCAGCGAATCCTCCGCTGCGATTGACCCGACTTCAAGCTCCATCAAATCCTGGAGCCGCACAGTGTCGTAGTGGCGAATCGCACCGCCGGAATCGCCGCTGCCCGGTCCCGCGTGCTGGAGTTGCCCCCTGTAGTCCCAGGGCGGGTCGGCGTAGATGATCGAGTAGCGCTTGTTTGGCAACGGCGGAAACAGCACCCGTCGACCAATCACGCGTCCGTCGGCGGTTCAATCAGCGGCCGCAGCTTCTCGACAAACACATCCACCTGATGAAGATGGGCCGCCACGGTAGTCGCATCCCAGTAGTCCTCGTAGTAGTTGCCGTGCAGCGACTCCACTTGAGAGAAGAGCATCTGCAGCTCGCGGTTTCCGGTCTCGTCAACCAGACGATTCACCGTACGCCAGAGCTGGTGATGACGGTCGTGATGGAGACCTCGCGCTTCGGCGCAGGCCTTGACCAGCACCGCTGCGGCGCCCCAACCCTTCTCGGATGCCTGCGTGAGGTCGCCTTCACTCAGGTAGGCGTGCGCCCTCTGAAGGTAGGTACCGCTCAGATCGATGTAGTGTCCGATCTCCGCTGTGACCATCTGCGTCTCCCAAGTCTCAGCCTACTGGGGAATCCATTCGCGCAACTCGCCGTCGTCGTGGCAGGCGCCCGGCTGCAGCGTCATCTGCAGGTACGGACGACTCGCCGCCGGCGCGACCAGGTGGTCGAGCCAGTGCTCGCGCTCCGACTCGGGGAGCAGCGAGCCGATATCGCCGAAACGCAGGTGGATGACGGTGTCGTCCTTGACGATCCCGAAGTCGATCACCGCCTTGCCCGGCTGCAGCAATCGACCGACCGTGTCGGTGCGAAGAATCGTCGCGCCGCGATCGATGTAGCGCGACAGCACGGACGCAGAGAAATGCACCGGCAGCGCCGATGCGTCGCGAGAACCGACGGCTCGGGCGACCGTGCGCCTCCAGACGGCGTCAGAGTGCGTTTGTCCCACTACCGCCGGGCCCTCTCCTTCTTCCTACGACTCGCTATCTCTACAGGGGTAAGCCTACCTGCGCTCGTGTTGCAGGAAGCACACAGTGCCGCCAGGTTTCTAATGTCATTCACATCTTTGAGATCCCGTAAGCTGCTGGCACCATTGAGGTTCTTTGCGCCAACGATGTCCGCCAAGCTGTTCCCGGATCGACAGAGTTCGTCAAACCTGCTTCGCGGGACAATGTGATCGACGTGGACTTCCCCAGCACCTGACGGGAGTTCTCGGCCACAGCCCTTACCCCACTGGATGCAGCAACGGTTTCCGTCTCCTTCCAGAATCGCGGGAAGCAGGGAGCGAACGTTGATCTGACGATCAGATAGTGCCGAGTGTTGTGACGCACGCGCTTTGCTAGGCCGTTGGGCGCTTGCGTCGAGCGATGGCCAACCAGTCGAGTAACAGGACACGGAGCAGTGCCCCAAGAATGCAGGTTTCGTGGGGTCAAGGGATCGACCACAGGACTTGCAGTTCGTAGACCCTAATCGCCGCTTCTCTGTTGGCTTCTGTGATCCAATCTCATCGCGCAGAACCACTCCGACTTTGCTGCCGCTGTTTTCAACATCGCCTCCGGAATCAGTCGACTTCTTAGCGGCCTTGTTGAGGAATGTGCCGTGGAGTATCGAGTCCCTTTCTTTCTTCCATTCCTGCCCAAGAGAGAACAATCCGAGTAGCGACCCAACGAGGACGCCAACTGAAACACCAATGCCGACAGGCGTGGCCGAACTGGCAGCCAAGCTCACGACCCCGCCAATGAGGAGCC
>JAPPBK010000270.1 GCA_026705105.1 Chloroflexota bacterium
CTCCGGCGTGATCGGCATGATGTTGACCCAGTCGGGAAACTCGAAAATGAAGAAACGATGGTCGCGGCCGGAGATTGGATGCCGCGAGATGTCTCGTCGCAGCTTGAAGAACTTGAAGTCCTCAATGATCTCCGAACTCAGCCGCCGCCAGTCGTTGATTCCGCTCATGTCGCTGCGTTGATCACTCTGGCGTAGGTGTCGATTTTCAGAAACGAATCCAGACCCGCGTCCACGAACTGGGCCTCCAGATTCTCGAGCAGCGTTCGCTTATATCCGTCCACGTCAATGCCGAGCGCTGAGACGTCAGCCTTGATCCGCCGTAGTCCCAGCGCCACCGCGCCGGCCAACAGTATCTGGCTCTGCCACACGTATATTCGTCCGGTCGTCGGCAGCCGGTCGATCAGCCGGGGCAGGATCGTATGCAGGAAGTTCACGTGCCGTACTTCGTCGCGCAAGATCAGGCGGAAAATCTGCTTGGCCAGTGGATCGACATCGTCCAGCTCGAGCGCCTGCTGCAGAAACAACGCAGCGAAGTTCTCGCTGAACAGGGTCGAGGTCAGCCAGTTCTCGACGCGATAGAAGCCGAACGAGGCCATCCCGCCGAATCGTTCGATCAGGAATCGCTCCGGCTTGGATAGATAGCCGTGACCGTCTACCTCGGTCAGATACCGGTCCAGCACGTAGACGTGCCGCGCCTCGTCCTGGCATTGCGCCGCCAGGTACAGGTTCAGCGCCGGGTCTCGCACCTGGTGCGTCGCCTGGCTCATCATCACCTGGATCGTGTCAAGACCCATCACCTCGAGTCCGAGGAAGACATTCATCATCCGCAGCCAGGCGGCGCGCCTCGAGTCTGGAATCTCGGAGCCTGCCAGCCAGTCAACATCGCGGTCGGCGTTCCAGAGCCGATCGCTCTGCTGGCGGAACAGCGTGCGGAACGCCTCGGCCTGCTCCGCCGAGCGATGGGGGCGAACGGCGTTGGGTGATCGTCGCATGGATTGGCGGCCTCTGCCCGATCATACCCACTGATGGTGCGCGGCACTGGGTTCCCAGGCGGTGCTGATCGTATACTGCAGCCATGCCTGACGAGGGATTCGATCTCGAAGAGACGTTGCGCGCCCTGCGCGAGGCGGATGTCGTCGTGATCGGCTTCGGCTGGCTCCAGGAGCGGCTGTTGATCGACGGCCGTCGCAACGACACGGACGGCCCCTACATTCGCGTCGTTGAGCCGGTCCGCTCCCCGCAGGATCGGATCCGCGAGCTACGCAAGTTGCGTCCCAACTTCGACGACCCGGAGTCGTTCGTGTTCTTTCCCTGGGCCGGTCGAGTGGACTCGTTCGTTGAGGCGGATCTGTTCGACCGCATCCTCGAACGCTGTGCCGGCGATACGACCGCCGAAGACGACGCCCGCGCGGCCCTGAGCCGCCTCTACGAGCTCGATCGCGAGGACATCCGCCAGGCCATCGCCGGCGGCGAGAAGTACCACACGCTCTACGAACGTTCGTCGTAAACCCGTTGCCTCGTCGTTGTCTTATGTCGCCAGCTTTGTTGTGTTAGCTGGTTGTCATACGCTGCGACTGACTGTGTCCGAGCAGCGAAGCGACAAGGCGGAGCCCGTGGCCGAGCGTAGAACCGAAACTCCGCCTGCGGCCGAGGCGAGCCAGCCAGCTCCCCCCAGCGCCCCTACCGAGATTGTCGAATGCTCCCACGCATGGGAGATCGATCGCCCCAATCAACAGGTGTCTCACGGACGCTGCTCAAAGTGCGGCGCCGAAAAGGACTTCCTCAACTACGGCGAGGAACTCAGGATGCCGTTCGGTAGACGCCGCCGTTCGTAGCCCGAATACTGCGCGTTTCCGGATCACGGCGGCGGCGCGGTGACCTCGACTCGAACCGCAATGATCCGCTCGACTCCGTAGAACGCGATCAGGGCAAACGCCGCGGGGCTCATTTGCAGATCGGTGTTGGTGGCCTCCGTTCCTCGCACCACTACCAGAGCCTGCGCACCGACCACTTCAGCCTGTTGTTCGTCGGTCAGCAGCGTCGCCCCCGGCAACCGGGTCAGGCGCAGCGTCGTGCCGACCGGCCAGCGCGACGTGAACACAGTCGCCGGCTCCGTCGGGTCGTAGGCCACGCCGTCAGGCAGCGTTCGCGGAATCCCGGACGGGATAGCCTCAGCGGTGACTCGCTCGGCGACCGTCTCTGCCCCGTCGATCTGCGCCGCAGTCACCGGTTCCTCGCTGACTGTCGGGACGACAGCCGATATCGACGGCGCAGAGGCCTCCTGCTGCTCCTGCTCCTCGTCCTGAGTCGGTAAGGTCTCCTCGTCCTGCGACTGCGCCGACTGCGCGTCTCCCGCTGCTTCCGCATTGGAGACGGCAGCATCCTGCGCGGCTGTCATCTGTTGCTCTTCCGCTGACTGCTCCGCTGAGGATTCCGAATCAGGCTGCGCGTCCGCGGACTCCTGGGAAGTCGACTGCTCCGGCTCGCTCGTCTCCTGCGCCGCGGCGGCGTTGACGTCGTCCTCTTCGAGCAACTCGGTGACGCCGAGATACACGCCAACGCCGATTCCGGCGACGACGGCCAGCGCGAACAGCGCCCCGAGCAGACGGCGCAGCGTGGGACCGATTGGCGGGCGCTCGTTCGGCAGACGCAGTCGTTGACTGCTGTACTGGCGAAAGTCGTTGGCCGCCCGAACACGAACCTGGGGACTGGAAAAGTCCCGCGCCCCTCGCGGGTCCCGGGAGAATTGACTCATGGCTGCAGGGTATGTGATCACCTCTGGATCGCGGTAGCGCCGGGAGCGGTGCAACTCGGTCTCGCTACGATGACGGCATGGCTGCAGAGATCCCCGTCAAGCGCATCCGTTGTCCCAACTGCTCCTCTCGGCTGGAAGTCGGCGTTCCACCGGAGAGCGGTCGGACGCGACGTGTGGTGACGATGTGTCCGAACTGCAAGTACGACCTGGTCGTCTCGCGCGCGCAGAAAGAGGGCGAACCATTGCGTATTCGCGCCTGCATGCGCTGGGATGTCACCTGTCCCTACTGCAAAGCCGACACCGTGGCTCGAGTGCCGCCGAAGGGCGTGCTGCGGCGAAAGGAGACCACGCCTTGCCGCCACTGTCGCAAACCGCTGATTGTCGAGCGCCGAGAGCAAGGACAACTTGTCCTGCGAGCGCATCGCGGCATCCTCGAGGGCTCTCTGCTGTAATCGCGAGCGCCCATACCGGGGTCGTCTGGCTCCTGCTTTGTTGTACGGGTGTAATCGCTGCTACGTATCAGCCGATCTCTCCGCTCGCCGGGCAGTTCTCTAGTGACCGATTTCACTTGCGCGATTACAGTGCAGGAGTATCAGTTCGCGGCTCTGTCGATCGGTTCAGGGCCTCAGAAAGAGCGGCAACATGAGCGACTACGACCAGCGCGCCATCGAGATGCATCGTCAATGGGGCGGCAAGGTCGACTACGCCTCGAAGGTCACCGTCGAAAACCACGACGACCTCTCCGTGGTCTACACCCCCGGTGTGGCAGCGCCATGTCTCGAAATCGCCCGCGAGCCCGAACTTGCCCGCGTGATGACCGGCGTAGGCAACCTGGTCGCAGTGATCACCGACGGCTCAGCAGTGCTTGGCCTCGGCGATATTGGACCGCAGGCGGCGCTCCCGGTGATGGAAGGCAAGTGCGTGCTGTTCCGCAGCTTCGCCGGCGTCGACGCGATCCCGATCGCGCTCTCCGTACGCGAAGTCGATGACATCGTTGCGGCTATCGAGGCGATTGCGCCGTCGCTCGGCGGAATCAATCTCGAGGACATCTCGGCGCCGCGCTGCTTCGAGATTGAACAGCGTCTGCACGACTCACTCGACATTCCCGTGATGCACGACGACCAGCACGGCACTGCCGTGGTCGCTCTGGCCGGCGTGATCAACGCCCTGCGACTGACCAATCGCGACTTCAAGGACATCCGCACCGTCATTCTCGGCGCGGGCGCCAGCGGCATCGCCTGCGGCGCGATCCTGCGTGAGATGGGTTGCGAGGAAGTCGCACTGATCGACTCCAAGGGACTGCTGACCACGGACCGCGAGGATCTCAACCCGTGGAAGCGGACCGCGGCCGAGTGGTGCGATTTCCGCAACAACCCCGACGGCAGCATCCCCCAGACCTCCCAGGTCATGCGCGGTACCGACCTCTTCCTCGGTCTCGCCGGTCCGGGCCTCGTCACCGTCTCTGATGTTGCCTCGATGAACGACAACTCCATGGTCTTCGCAATGGCCAATCCCACGCCCGAGATCATGCCCGACGAGGCCGCCGAGGCCGGCGCCGCGATCATCGCCACCGGCCGCTCCGACTTCGCCAACCAGATCAACAACGCGCTTGGCTTCCCAGGCATGTTCCGCGGGCTGCTAGACGGCGGCATCCCCAAGATTGAGGACGAGCACAAGATCGCCGCTGCGCAGGCGATCGCCGACTTCGTCAGCGACCCCACTCCGGATCGCATCGTGCCGAGCATCTTCGAAGAGGGCCTGGCCTACAAGGTCGCCGACGCGGTCAAGGCCACCGGCTAAGCGTCGTCCGCCGCATTCGATTGGCGCTCGTACACGTCCAGCGCTTGGGCTAGGGCGCCGCGCAGGCTAAGTAGCGGCGCATAGCCGAGCGAAATCCTCGCCCGCGAGTCGTCGATCAGGTGCGGCCGTCCGGTCATGTCCACGTAGGCCTCTACGCCTTCCGGCTCCGGCAACACCCAGGCCGACAGTCTCAGCGCGTCCAGACCCCGTGCGACCACGTACGGCGCGCTCCAGAACCGTCCCTCGACGCCTCGCAACTGACAAGCTTCGTTGGCCAGCTCCGCCCAGGTCGTATGTGCCGAGGCGACGTGGAACACCGCATCAACCGCTTCCTCGGGATGACAAAGCATGGCCCACACCGCGCGACCCAGATCGGCGCCGGCGAGAATCGAGAGCGGCGCCCGCCCGCCTCCCACCAACGCGCCGCGGGGACGCGAGACGAAGTGTCGAATCACCTGCATCATCGGACCGTCGCCGCTCACGATCACCGGCGCCGGTCGCACGATCGAGAGCGGAACTCGCCGTCGATACGTCCTCGCCACTCGTTCCGCCGCCACGCGGCTCTGCTGAGCTGCACCCAACGGCCGCGGCACCCAACTCTCGGTCACCGGCCACGGCGGCAGCCGTCGACCGTACGTCTCCGTTGTCGAGATCAACACGACCTGCTCAAGGTCCCGCTGCCTGCAGGCATCCAGCAGCGTCGTCGTCGCATGGACGTTCGCCGACGTGTAGCTCGACGCCGAGTGTCCGGATTCGACCAACGAAGAAGCGTGGACCACGTGCGTCACGTCCGGCGGAAGCGGCGCCATCTCTCCGTCCGCGCCGAAGTCAACCGCAACGATCTCAACGTCCTGCCGCACCAGTTCCGCGAGTACGGCCCGGCCCAGCGCCTGCTCACTCCCGGTCAGCGCAATCCGCATCGTCGCCATCGGTCGTCGCCTCGCCTCGTCTCGCCTCACCGAGATTGCGGTTGCTAGTCTCAGTCCTGCAACCAGAGCCTATGCCTTGCCGAACATAGACTCGGCATCCGGAGGAATGCATGCCGACCATCGAGCGACCGAACTGCGAACTCTTCTACGAGGAAACCGGTAGCGGACCAGCGATCGTCTTTGCCCACGGCGCCGGAGGCAATCATCTCTCCTGGTGGCAGCAGGTTCCGGTCTTTGCGCGGTCCTATCGCTGCGTCGCGTTCGATCACCGCGGCTGGGGACGCAGCATTCCCACCGGAGGTCCCGGGCCTGCGGCGTTTGTCGACGATCTCATCGCCTTGATGGACGAGCTTCGCATCGAGCGGGCTGCCCTGGTCGCCCAGTCGATGGGCGGTTGGACCTGCCTGGGCGCGGCGCTGCAGGCGCCTCAACGGGTCGCTGCGTTGGTCATGGCCGACACCCTGGGCGGACTAATGACCGACGCGATCCGCGGCCCCTGGGAAGAGTCCCGGAAACTCGTCGAAGGCCAGGGACTCGGCCAGCTCGCCTATGACCGGGGCCTGCGCGACCGCGATCCGGCGCTCGCCTTCCTCTACGACGAGATCATGGCCATGAATCCGCCGCGAGATCCTGCCCTGATCGGTATGCTCGGGGAACTCGCACCCGATCCCGATGCGGTCGCCAATCTGCCGATGCCCGTGCTCTGGATCGTCGGCGGTAACGACCCGTTGGTCTCGCCGATCGTGACGCGCGAGGCGCACGCGCAGGTCCCGGGCTCCGAGTACTACGAGATTCCGGCCACGGGACACAGCGTCTACTTCGAGCGGGCCAAGGAGTTCAACGGCCAGCTCAACCGGTTCCTCGTCGATGCCGGCTGGGGCAACGGCATCTAGCCGCTAACCGGCGTCCGTCCAGACGATGCCCAGCGCCTGCTCAAGCGCCTGCTGCTCGTAGCTGAGCGATGGATCCCAGAGCATGAAGCCAAACCCGCCTGCTGCTGCCGTGGCCGTGATCTGTGCGTATACCTGCTCTGCGTAGTAGGGCAACCCGCGCGGCATGTAGTCATGGAAGTCCTGCAGCCAGGGACGCACCAGCGCCGAGCCCGGCGACTCGATTCGCTCCACGGTCGCCTCGACGTTGTACTGCACGACGGGTCCGGGATGTTCGGGCGGATAGGCAAAGCCGAACGAGCCTGGCGTCCAGCCGCTCGGATATACCATCGGCGAGATGTAGTCGAGGTAGGGTGCGAGCCCCTCGACGGACTGTCCGATGCCTTGGTCGTTGCCGGCCGTGGAGACCACGCCGAACGTGTCGAACGACACCGCCAGCCCGGCCAGGTGCAGGGCTGCGCTCGCTTCCTGTGCGAACCGCGTGATTGCCGCGACCCGATCCTCCGCGCTGTATTGCTGCCGCTCCAACAAACCGTTCTCATAGGGCAACCGGACGTAGTCGTACTGAATCTCGTCCACGTAGTCCGCGGCCGCGACACCGATCTCGATGTTGTACTTGCGCGCGCCGCTCTTGTATGCCGAGGACCAGGTGCTTCCCATCGAATCGAAGAACAGGCCGCCGTTCAGATTGTGCAGGGCATCGTTCGTAAACCATCGCGGATAGGTGCGGTCGAGGAAGGTCACGACTCGACCGATCCGATAGACCCCCTTGTTCTTGAGTTCCTGGAGAAACGCAGCGACCGACTCCCCGTCGCGATCTGCTGCCATCTGCTTGACGGTGGGCGTCGCCGCGAACGAATAGACCCATCCCACTTCGTCCTTAATGTCCACCACCACGGCGTTGATCAGGTTTCGGTCCACGAGATCGTGCGCCCAGGCTTGCACCTCCGGGTCGGTCAGCACATTGAATGGGATGTAGACCGCGCGCACGACCAGGCTGCGCAAGACGATCACGGTCTGGTCAAAATAGATCGGTCGTCGAACCACGTCGTAACCGGGCTGGATCACTGTGAGCGAGCCGGTTCGATCCTCGGCTCCAAACTGGAACCGGCCGCTGCCATCGGTGCGCACCACTGCACTTCCGGTCGACACTTTCGCGCTCGACGCCGGTCGCAGACGCCCATGATCCCAGATGTAGACGCGCCCACTCAGACCTTCTGAGAAGGCAGCGGCTGTCAGCCCGGGCACTCCCGGGTTCTGTGTCTGTTGGATTGTTGCGTCAGCCGGTTCTTCCGCGCCAACCGATGTGAAGACAGTGCCGGCAACTGAGGCGAGGAGTATCACGGCCACAAGCAGAGCAAGACGACCAACTGGAGAGGGTGGAGATGACCAGCGTCCATCTCGTGAGACCATGTGTGGGCCTTCCGCTGACACAAGAGCCAGCCCTGCCGTTGCACACACTCTACACATAGGGATGCAGCCACCAATGGGACATCGCTCACCGCATCGGTACAGGCGATCGCAGGCATCGCACAGGCCTCGACGGCGCTGGAGCCTGCGCCTGCTATGGGTGTGTGTCGTCGGATGCCGCCGCGCGACTCAGGTTCAGGAGTCCCTGGTGCGCCGCTGCTTCGATTGGACGAAGCCCGCGGCCGAAGAGGAACACGTTGCTCAGTCTCCAGCGCCAACCCAGCGGCCGGATCTGGTCGGAGAGTCGGCAGCCCGCTGCGCTCGGCTCAATCCGATAGGCATGCTGTACCTGGAACCCGACACCCATGCGTACCTCGATCAGCAACTCGCGCGGCGGATGCTCGACCAGAATCTCCGCCTGGCCCGCCGTCACGCCTTCGTTCGCCTCGTCGCGCAGGAGCTGCCAGACCACTTCAGGCGCAGCCGCCGAATCGACCGGGTCAATCATCGTGCGCGACTCGCTCGATCAACCCGCGCACGCCCTCGAGGTCGTCGCAGCGAGTCACGCCGTCCGGGTAGACCAGTCCTCGATTACGAGGCCAGCTCACCAACCCGACATCGATGCCGTTACGCGCCAACAGGGCGCATGTGGCCGCGTCATCGTCGATATGCAGCGCCGCGTCACGGCCACGCAGGACCGCTTCCTTGAACCGCGCCGACCTCAGTGACGTACCGTTCATTACCAACTCTTCGACCAACGAGTCGAACCCATGACGCTCCAACCAGGCCTGGGTCTGCTTCCGCCTCCGCTGATGACGACTGGTCA
>JAPPBK010000008.1 GCA_026705105.1 Chloroflexota bacterium
GATGTAGGTGTCGGAGCGGGGGATGTAGGCCTCGGGCTGGTAGTAGTCGTAGTAGGAGACGAAGTACTCGACCGCATTGTTGGGGAAGAAGTCGCGGAACTCGGTGCAGAGCTGGGCGGCGAGTGTCTTGTTGTGGGCCAGCACAAGGGTAGGCCGGTTGAGCTGCGACACCACGTTGGCCATGGTGAAGGTCTTGCCCGAACCGGTGACGCCGAGCAGCGTCTGAGCCCGATGCCCGGCTTCCAGCCCCGCGACCAGCCGGTCGATTGCATAGGGTTGGTCGCCGGTCGGGTGATAGTCGGCGCTGAGCTCAAAGCGCCTCGAGTTGCGGACGGGGGCGGAGACGGTGGTCATGCCATCGAGGGTAACGCGATCCGGACCGATTACGGACGACTACGGAGCCGTGCCGATGTGTTCGAGGACGGCGCGGAGGAGTTCTTCCGTGGTCTCGGGCGGGTCGAGGTCAGGCGCGCCGAGGACGGCGGCGATCCAGCGGTCGGCGTCGCGCCGCGTGTAGCCGAGGCCGACGAGGGCCTCGGATGCGTCTTCGGCGATGGCGTCGGTGGGCCGCAGCGGGCGGCGCGCCCTCGTGTCGAATCCCTCGTCGACCAGCATCGCTTCCTCGATCACCTTGCCCTTGAGGTCGGCGATGATCCGGTCGGCCTGGCGGGTGCCGATGCCGGGGAGCTGAGTGAGGGTGCGGCGGTCCTCGGCCTCGATCGCCTGAGCGATGGTGGAGACTGAGGCGGCCAGGGCCTGTTGCGCTTTGGCCACGCCCATCTGGGGCACGCCGATCAGCTTACGGAAGAAGTCGCGCTCGGTTTGGCGGAGGAAGCCAATCAGCACCGGGACCGGAGCGCGGTCGGGGACGTGGTAGTGGGTGTACAGGTCGAGGATGTCGGGTCGAGAGTCCTCGAGCGCGAGCCAGACGGCGGTGGGCAGGAGGACCTCGTAGACGAGGCCGCCGGCCTCGGAACCGGTGTCGATCTCGACGCTCTGGCGGTCGTCGTGCCAGTCGACGGCGCGGCCGCGGATGCGGGAGATCATCGGACCTCCGCAAGCTTGGCGGCGGGCGACATCAGGTGATGGCAGAAGGCGACGGCGAGTGCGTCGGCGGCGTCGGCGGGTGCGTGCAGTTCGGCCAGTCCCAGCCGTGTGGCGAGCGCCTGCTTGACGGCCGCCTTGTCGGCGGACCCGAGCCCGGCGACGGCCTGTTTGACCTGGCGGGGCGGATACTCGTGGACGGAGACGGCGGCGGCGGCGGCAGCGATCATGGCGGCGGCCTGGGCCTGTCCCAGCAGAACGGCGGTCTTAACGTTGCGGTGGTTGAAGGGCCGCTCGATCGCGACGGCGTCTGGATTGTGGCGCTCAAGCAGCTCGCGGACCCCGGTGGTGATGACGTGCAGCCGCTCGGCCAGCGACGTGTCGGGCGGGCGGATTGTTCCCCAGCGCAGGTTGGCGGCGCCGTCCGGCGTAATCTCCAGCAGTCCCCAACCGGTGGTGTTGAGGCCGGGGTCGACGCCGAGGATGCGTGTCATGAGTCGAGTCTACGCCTCGACGAGGGCGGCGTCGGGGAAGTCGGCGTTGGTAAAGACGCGCTGGACATCGTCGAGGTCTTCGAGCGAGTCGATCAGGCGCAGCAGCTTGGCCGCCTGGTCGGTGTCGACGGGGACGGTGTTCGTGGCGCGCATGACCACTTCGGCGGAGGCAACCGGCGCGCCCAGCTCTTCGACCGCCGTGCGAGCCGATTCGAGGTCGGAGGGCGCGGTGATCACTTCGACCAGGCCCTCGTCGACGGCGACGTCCTCGGCCCCGCCGTCGATGGCGGCGAGCGCGATGTCGTCGGGATCGACGGTCTCGTCGACATCAATGGCGATCACGCCCTTTTGCTCGAAGAGCCAGGCGACGGCGCCCGACTCGGCCATGCCGGTGCCGGCCCGGGTCAGGGTGGCGCGGACCTCGGCGACGGTGCGATTGCGGTTGTCGGTCAGGGAATCGATCAGCAAGGCTGCGCCGCCTGGGCCGTAGGCCTCGTAGCGGATCTGATCGAGCTGCGAGCCGTCGGCGCCGCCCGATGCGCGCTCGATGGCGCGGTCGATGTTGGCGTTGGGCATGTTCGACGCCTTGGCCCGCTCGACCGCGAGCCGGAGGGCGGAGTTCTCTTCGATCTTGGGACCGCCTGAGCGGACGGCGACGGCGATCTCGCGTCCCAGCTTGGTAAACAGCTGACCGCGCTTGGCGTCCGTGACGCCTTTCTTCCGCTTGATCTGCGCCCACTTGGAATGGCCGGCCATGCTCGAACTCCCGTGCGTGCCAGAGTCCCGAGGCGGGGAGGCTCAGTCTATCGCGCCGCCTAGCAGACCGTTGGCGTCGCCGAGGATGCCGGCCGCCTCGGTCAGCCTGGCATGGAAGGTGAGATCGTTGTGTAGCGGCGTGACGGTAACCGAGCCCTCGAGGATGGCAGCGACATCGGTGTCGGCGGCGATCTCGGCGCCGGGACGGAGGACGAGCTGACGGTGGGTTGCGCCGTGCTCGTCGATGCGGTCGATGACGCGCGAGGGCGAGACGTCGGCGACGGGCACGACGCGAATGCCGTTGAATTCGTTGAACGGCCGATCGGGCGCATTGACGTTGAGGAACTGGACCTGGCCGCTGGCCAGCAAGCGGGCGGCGATGCGCCCGGCCACCATCGCGGCGTCGCGCAGGTGATTCTCCTCGAACGACCAGAGCGAGGCGGCCACGCTGGGCAGGTTGCGCAGATAGCCCTGCATCGCGGCCATGACGGTGCCGGAGTGGAGGATGTCGCGGCCGACGTTGGGTCCGGGATTGACGCCAGAGACGATCATGTCGATGTGTCGCGGCGCGAGGTGACGGATGCCGTGGAGCACGGCATCGGTCGGAGTGCCGTTGACCTGCCAGGCATCGACACCATCCAACTGCGAGTGGGCTCGCTCGGTCTCCAGGTCCCGCCGCAGCGTGACCGACGCGGACATGCCGGACTGGTTGAAGGCGGGCGCCACGACCAGGACATCGGCGAAGTCGGAGACCGCCTCGGCCAGATGCCAGAGGCCCGGCGCCTCGATTCCATCGTCGTTGGTGGCGAGCACCAGGGGTCTTTCGGTCATGGTGGGAGCGTATCAGCCGATCTGGCCGGTCCCGAGCCACTCCGCGACCGAGGGGACGCCGGCAAGCGATGTTGCTTCGCGCACGCTGCGCAGGGTGGCCGTCGCGACGGCCTCGACGGCCATGACGCCGGTGAGCGTAAGCATCGCGGGGATGCTCGTCACGTCGACTTCGCCCGTGGCGAGTGTGAAGACGGTGTCGCCGTCGCCGGGGGTGAAGACGGGATTGATAGTTCGCGCGAGTCCGGCTGAACCCATGATTGCGACTCGCTTGGCCGTGCCCTTATGCAGTTTGGCGTTCGTGGCGATCACGACCAGCGTGGTGTTCGTCCCGGGCCTATCGCTGCTGAAGCTGGGACGCGATTGCTGGAGTTCCTCGAACTCCGCCAGAGAGCGGTCGAGCAGCAGCCGAGCGGAGCGTGACATCTCACCGGGCTGTGCAGCGCGAGAACCGGCGGCCAGTTCGCCGGTCGCAGGATCGACGATGTCGCCGACGGAGTTGGTCGCGACCAGCGCCCCGACGACCAGACCGGACTCGTGAACCAGCGAAGCGCTGCCGACGCCGCCCTTGAGCAACGTATCCGGACGCCCGGCCTTGGCCACCGTGCAGCCGGTTCCGACGCCAACGGTCCCCTGTTCCAGCTGCCCGCTCGACGCAGTTGACGCGGCTGTGTAGCCGCTGTTGCCCGATGGATGCACGGCGTTGCCAATGGCCAGGTCGAAGACGACGGCGCCCATGACCAGGGGCAGCGGCTCCAGTTCTGGCATCAGCGGCAGGCCGACGCTGGACTCCTTGAGGTAGCGGCGCACGCCTTCAGCGGCGTCGAGTCCGATGGTGCTGCCGCCGGTGAGGAGCACGGCGTGCACCTCTTGTATCGCGTTCTCGGCGACCGCGAGGTCGGTGTCGAGCGTGCCCGGCGCGCCGCCCGGCTGGAAGACGCCCGGCGTCGCGCCGGCGCGGGCGAGGACGACGGTGCAACCGGTGGCGTTGGGCAGATCGGTGTCGTGGCCGACCTCAATGCCGGGCACGTCGGTGATTGCGTCGTTGGGTCCCGGCTCAGCCATTGGGATTAGTCATCGATCACGACCGGCGGTTTGGGCCGCTTGTCCCAGTGGAGCTGGAACACGTCGGGACGAGCGTAGTGTCCGGCCGAGTCGACCCAGCGCTTGGACTCGATCGTGGCATTGAGGTCAATCTCGGCGTAGATGATCGTCTCCCGATCGGTGACCGGCTCGACCAGGTACTTGCCGCCCGGTGCGATGATCGCGGAGCCGCCCGAGGCGTGCCAGAACGGCTCCTCGGCCAATGGCGTGCCGGAAGGCAAGAGGTCGGGCGACATCGTCTCGCGAGCGACGATCACATGGCAGGCGTTCTCGTAAGCGAGGTGCCGCGTGGCGGCGTCGATCACCGGATCGAGCTGTTCCCAACCCGGCCAGACTGAGGCGTGGACCTGGATGCCGAGCGTCGAGAGCGCATAACGGGCGGGGGCCATTTGATGTTCGTAGCAGATCAGGCCGCCCAGACGACCAGTATCCGTGTCGTAGACATCGAGGTCAGAGCCGTCGCCGTATCCCCAGATCAAGCGTTCGGAGAGGGTCGGCACGAGCTTGCGGTGCTTGCCCAGCAGCGCGCCGTCGGGACCAATGTAGGCGAGCGTGTTGTAGATCGTGCCGGCCTGCGGCTCGCGCTCGTTGACGCCGATCACGACGTGAGCACTCGCGTCGGCAGCGGCCTGGGCAATGCGGCTCCAGTCGTCGCCGGGGATCGAAATGCTGTGCTCGAAGGTGCGACTGTAGAGCTCGGTGAAGGCCTGGCGATGCGTCGACTGTCCGTGGTAGTAGGGATAGGAGGGAATCCAGGTCTCGGGAAAGACGATCAGACTCGCGCCCTCTCGACCGGCCTCCTCGATCGCGGCGACGGCGTTGTCGACTCCCTGCTCGCGCGTCAATCCGGGGGCGCGTTGGACGGCGGCGGCGAGATAGGTCATGGCTTACCTCGGATCGAGCGACCAGAGGCCGTAGCCGCCGGTCACGGGGACGACGGTGCCGGTAATGTAACTGGCCGCGTCGGAGAGCAGAAACGCGACCGCGCCGGCAACCTCGTCGTCGGCGCCCAGACGACGCATCGCGGTGTGCGCTTCGACGCGAGCGCGATACCAGCCGGGCATCGGCTCGGTAAGCGGCGTGTCGATGAAGGCCGGGGCAACGCAGTTGACGCGGATCGGGGCGGGAATCGAATGGGCCCACTCAGCCGCGAGCGTTTTGGTCATCGCCTCCACGGCAGCGCGGGTCATCGAGTAGGCAGCCTGCCGCGGTAGTCCGAACTCCGCGCCGACGCTGGAGATGGTGACGATCGAACCGCCGCGTTCGGCGTCGATCAGGCGGGCGGCGAAGTGGCGGGTGAGGAAGAAGGTGCCGCGCTGGTTGATGTTCTGGATCTGGTCGTAGTCCTCGGGCGTGATCCGCTCGCCACGCTGGAGGATCGGCGAGACGCCGGCGACGTTGACCAGGCCCGTGATTGGGCCGATCGTGTCTTCAATGTCGTCGAGCAGCGATTCGTGGTCCTCGATCGCCGAGACGTCGGCGCGGAACGCCCAGGCCTGGCCGTTCTCCTCGCGGATGCCTTCGGCGACCTCTTCGACCTGGGCCACGGTGCGCGCCGTCACGGCAACCCGTGCACCCATCTGCGCGATCAGCTCGGCCGCCGCGCGCCCGATCCCGCGTCCCGCACCGGAGACGAGCACAACCTGACCGTCGAGGGAGAACGGGGACTGGCTCATGCTCGCTGCCTCACTTCCGAACGCATTGTCGACCTCATTGCCGAACCGTCGATGCGCCGGGGCGCTCAGCGAGCAGACTGCCGATCCTCGAGCGCGACGGTGTCGCGGACGTGAAGATACAGCCAGATCAGATCACGGGCAGCGGTGGTGATTTTGTCGATGGCGTCGATGAAGACTTCAAGTTGGGGTTCGTGGATCGCCAGGGTATGGGTCATCAGCACGCGACGGCGCTGATTGAGGACGACCAATGCGACCTGATCCGGGTTCATTGCGCGATCGGGCAACCAGTCCATCTTGTGCGTCAATGCCGAGGATTGCTTGAGTCCGTCGGCGAGTTCGAGCAACACGCCCTGGTCGACCTTCTGGACCCGCTCGATGCCGTTCGATATGGCGAGCACTGCGCCCGCGAACTGGCGCCAGTCCTTGCGCGGGATCTCGCCGCGGGCGGCGTCGACATCGGCCAGCGTGGGCAGCTGTAGGTCGCGCAACAGATCGTCGGCGCTGCGGCCCGAAGTGAGGATGCGGAACGCGGCGACCGAGGGCGCGTTGAGCTCGAAGTTGGTGAAGGTGGTCAGCAGCGGCTGCTCGTGACGCCGGCGCAGCGCCACGTAGAGCGCCATCAAGTCCTGCGCGGCGTTGAGGTACTCCTCGACGATGCGCATGCCGATCACCTTGCGGTCGTCGGGATCGGCGAGCGCCTGCGAGCGGAACAGCGCCTCGGCGACGGTACGGTGCGCCTTTGCGCCGAACTTGGCGTAGTTGTCGAGGAACGCGGTCTCGATGGCGTCCAGCGAGCGATCCCAGCACGGCGCGCACACGCGGGTGCGCGGATCGGACACGGTCAGGTCGAACTCGTCGCCGCAGTCCTCGCAGTTGGCGATCGCGATGTCGTGGCGACCGTCGGCGTCGGCCTGATAGGGCTGTCGCGGATACGGCTCGGATGGTGATCGCCTGCTCATCTCGGCTTGAGGGTACCGCCAGCATTATGGGTTCGGGGCGGTCGGGTGGATTTGACCTGCCGCGTGCGCTGACGGACGGGCTGGCACCTGGGGCAGAAGTGGGTGGCGCGGCCTCCCACGACGATGCGGCGGATGGTGGCGTCGCAGTCGTCGCAGGGCTCGTCGGTGCGGCGGAAGACACGGACGAAGTACTGCTGCTCGCCCTCTGCGCCGTCCACGTCGGTGTAGTCGCGGAACGATGCGCCGCCGTGCGCGACGCCGTCTCGCAGCGTCCGCTGAATGGCGGCGTGTAGGGCGCGGCGCTCGGCCGGACGCAATGAGCCGGCCGGGGCCTCGGGGTTGATACGCGAGAGAAACAACGCCTCGTCGGCGTAGATATTGCCGATCCCGGCGATGTTGCGCTGGTCGAGCAGGGCGGCCTTGACCGGCTGCGTGCGTCCGCGCAAAGCCTGCCACAGCGCGTCGGGAGTGAAATCGTCGGAAAGCGGTTCCGGACCAAGCTCCGGCAGCGCCTCCTGCATCAGCTCGACCAGGTCGATGGTGCCGAACTTTCGCACGTCGACGAAGCGGAGCTGGTCGCCGCCGTCGAGGTCAAAGACGGCGCGGGTGAACGTTTCCGCTTCGTGTCCGGCGGGGCGGAGGCGGAGCGAACCGGTCATGCGCAGGTGGACGACGACGACCTGCCCATTGTCGAGATTGAGCCCGAGATACTTGCCGCGTCTGTCAACCGACGTGAAGGCGCAGCCGCTGAGCTGAGCTGCAATCTCTGAGGCCGAGCGGCCGCGGAGCAGGCGTTCCGCACCGGGCATGACGCGGAAGCCGAGAATCGTGCGCCCCGCGACCAGCGGTTCGAGTTGACGGCGGACGGTCTCGACCTCAGGCAGTTCGGGCATGTCGCGGAGTTCGTTGACTCAGGCGCGCGTTTCGTACGCGTTGGACAGGAGCTGCTGGTCGAACCACTCGCTGCCTTTGCCCTCGGAGACCCACTCGTAGAGCGCGGCCTTGAAGATGCCTTCCATGGCGGCGACGGAGGCGATCGCGACACCGCCGAGGATGACGCCGACGATGATCGCGGCGACGGGCGCGATAAACACGAGGATCACGACCGGGATCGCGACGATCAGCAGCGCAAGCAGGTAAATCAGGAAGAACGAGAAGCCGGCAGTGAGTTGCTCGCCCCAAGAGCTGCGCAGCAGACCTGCGGACCGGCGTATCGCGGTGATTGGTCCGACTCGTTCGACGACGAGCACGGGAATCACGAAGAACGTGATGTAGGCCCAGGCGGTCTGCAACAACGCCACGAGGATCATCGCGACGATGCGCATGACGCCCTGTGAGTTCTCGCGGGCCATGCTCTGCAACGCCTGAAGAATGAGTCCGACGGTGCCGGTGATCAGCGTCCAGCCAAGGATCGCCAGCCACATGCCGCGCACAGCGCGGATGCCGGACATGACGTTGGGATCGCCGCCCTCCAGCCGCTCGCGCGCCGCGGCGACGAGTGCGGAATTGAAGAAGATGACCATGTAGAGACCGCCGAAGTAGGCGATCAGGGCGATGACCAGATCGACAACGTTGAATTCGGCCTGGTCGCCGCCGCCGAGCCGGTCGAACGTACCGGTGGCGCCGAAGACTCCCGCCGCCACCGCCCCGACGAGCACCGCGCCCAACGCGCCCATGATTGTGCATGTGATTGAAGACTCGGACTAGGAACGCCGGAAACGGCCGAGGACTCC
>JAPPBK010000004.1 GCA_026705105.1 Chloroflexota bacterium
AGCGGCGTATTTCGGAGTTCCATGAGCCAAGCCTGAGATGAAGGCGCTCTCGCAGAGGGTCGGTGTAGACGGATTGTCCGAGATCCTTGAGCCGCTCTACGAGCTCTGGAGTCATGAACCACTTGTCCTCGTCATAGTGGATGATTTCATCGGCTTGAAGAGGTAACCGGCGGCGCAGGCTCTCTGATATGTCAGAGCGCTGAGCGAGACTGAGAGCCTGTTCCGAAAGGCCCAGCCAGAAGAGGTTCCTAAACCGCTCGAGGACAATCGCTTCAGCGGCGCTGCGGACTTCTTGCTCCTCGTGATCCAACAGTCGTTCAAGCAAGACGAGGGCTCCGCCACAATACCCGACGTGATCCTCCAATGTGCGGGCTGCCCAGAAGAGCGGTGGCGCAACGCCGCTCGGGTCTCCGGATACTACGTGGGTGCTATGCACATCAAAGGCTTGCGTAAGAGCGCCTATGGCGATCAACAACTCAGGTACTGCGGCTCGTTCCGCTATCGTGCCTAGAAACTCCAAGCGCTCAGGGCCTGTGGCAGCTGTCGCACCGCCTCGCGGCTGGAAGAGGGACTGCAATGTGCCAGTGGCATTGTTCGCGTAAGATTCGTTCTCGGCGACCGCAAGGCGCAGGATGAGGTTGGCAGCAGCTGGAAACAGCTGGCGATGCGCCACTAACCTCTCAAGGGTCCACATGATCTCCCGACGGCCAGAAGTGAAGGCACGAAGCGAATCGTCGTCCAAGGGCAACACGATCCTGTCCAAGGCGCGAACTGCTGCCTCGGGGGCCACCCTTGCCAACGCGGAGAACAGTCCTGCATTCGCCGCTATCACTCCCAGGTCGCGAAAGGGACCCCTACCAGAAAGCACCTCCTGCACTAAGTCTTCCGCTCTCTCCACTCCCTGCATACTTCCCAGACGCTCATCAAAGCGCTTCTGTCCGCCAACATCTAGATTCTGGCGCACCTGTAGCAAGGCTTCGCCATGCGCCCGCCATGCTTCCGCAGCCAACCAGACAGCCAACAGATCCGGTGTGGCATAGACGTAACGTCCCCCACGTCCTATCAGTTCCTGTTTCTCCAATTGCACAACCAAGTCGCGACAGGATTTCCAATCCACTTCCAGAACCTCTGCAACCAATTCGCCTTCCTTGGCCTTATCCCCTTCCCAGCCAACATGCGACAACAGCGAAACTACCGTCAGCGCGCGACGGCGCTCGCGATCAGGGACCATGCGCTCCAGAAGCTGCCCTATATCCATTTCCCAGAGTGGCGTGTCTGGGCCATGCTTTGCGGTCTCCAATGCCAGCAGACGCGCGAGCTTTACGTATCCTCCTGCCAAGTCGACTATCCAAGCCCGCTGCTTTAGCGGCAGCGCAGGAGCGACATCATGCACGAATTCGAGCATCGAATCGCGATCTAATGGACCAAGGGGAAACTGCCAGTCTTCGCCTGGGATTCGTTCGCGACCGATCGTGACCAGCCGAATTCGGCCATTGGACAACTCTGTGCGCTGCGCTAGCTGCTCGGCTTCAAGCGCTGAGCACTCGTCGATGACAGCTACGCCCGTGACGCCTTCATGCGCAACCATCCACTGGACGAACTCCCTCGCTTCCTGCGCCGGCGCCGGACTGTAGATGGCATCAAAGCGCTGTTTTGCCGCCTCCAGCGCTAGTCGGGTCTTCCCCACACCGGGTTGTCCGTAGAGTCGGAGGTGGGGAGTCCCTCCTGCATCTTCCGCCCACGCGCCAAAGATATCGCGTATGTCATCCCGTTGGGCGTCGCTCGTGAATCTGTCCCCGTGGACGCTCAGTTGCAAGGCCCGATCCACTTCTTCGAATCCGCCCATGTTGCGGCCGAGATGGAACATGGCCGCTCGCCGCGCCGTAGCCCATTCCGCGACTTGCTCTCTTGAACGGAGATCGAAGGTCAGACCTGGCTCCACATTGGCAAGCGCCTCAGTGAACTTCGGCTCTTGCTCGTCTCGTTGCTTCTTTGAGATGGACCGTCCTACGACAAGCACGTAGGTTCCTCCCGAGCGCAATGCCTCCTTCACACCAGGCTTTTCGATCTCTTGGCGGAGCTTCTCCCAGCTTTCCCGGCCCGCCTTGTATTGCCAGACGCTTCGGCCGTCTGGCAAGAATCGACTCCCCTGCTCATTCCCTGCATCCAGCAACGCGTCGACTCCATCATCTGGAATGTTTGAGTTGTCGCAAGTCTCAAGCGCAGTCTGTGGCAGACCGACCCGTGCACTCTCGATCTCTAGTAGTCGATTGAGTAAGAGCGGGAGCTGTGTCCCGTCAAGTCGCCCAACCTCTTCTGCGGTGACTTCAAATGGGTGCGCCACTTGCGTCCTCCCTCAAGATCCGCACTTTACCACGCTGTAGAACTACCGTACTGCCCATTGGTCTTCGTTCCCCGGAGCAGCGATCAGCCATCTTCGCTGCTTGCTGAAGCTACCCAGGATTCGCTCATAAGAGTCCACGATCAATCCTTCCGACTCGTCCTGCGGCAGGTCGGATTCTAGAGTGATCGCGACCCAATGGGGTTCGTTCAGGCTGTTTAGGAGGGCAACGACTCTGTATTGCCGGTGCAGGGCGGACACGATGGCTAGCTCAGCTTGGAGCGAGATGGCGTGCGGCTAGCCCTAGTTTCCTGAGTCGGGAATCCGATTGCGATATCCGGCGAGGTTGTCGAAGCTCTGGTCGGCGGTCTTGACCAGAGCTGTGAGAGGGCTCTCCACTGTCCGGCGCTGAGCAGGAGCACAGACTCGAATCGGTGAAAGGCCGTATTCCAGGAAATCGGGGGCTTGCCGATAGAATCCGCAAATGGATTGTCGGCCGACACTCGGATGCCTATTCAGCGGCATGGGCGGATTCGCCTCTGGCCTGACCGACGCTGGCTTCGAACTGCGCTGGGCGACAGACAACGACCCTCACGCGGCAGCGGCGTTCCGCCATCGGTTCCCGGATGTGGACTTCTACGAGCGGGACATCTGCGGGTTGAGCGCTTCGTCTCTGCCCGCGGTAGACATTCTGGCCGGCGGATTCCCGTGTCAAAGTTTCAGTCAAGCTGGAAACCGTGGCGGCTTCGAGGACGAGCGGGGGCGGCTGTTCTTCGAGATTCCCCGCCTGCTCGAAGAGTGGTCCGAGGAGGAGCGCCCCAAGCTCTTGATCCTGGAGAATGTCCCCCATTTGCTCCACGGCGCTGAGGGTGCGTGGTTCGACGCGGTTTGCCGATCACTGCGCCGCGCGGGCTATTGGTTCCGCGCCGAGTCCTGCTGGGCCGCCAACGTCAGGGAGTGGACCGGGATTCCGCAGGACCGCGAGCGGCTGTTCCTCGTCGCCGCGTCTCGGACGCACTTCACGTACAACCCGTTCACGCCGCCCGCCACCCCGGAATCTCGGAGCCGGGCTCGCACCATTCATGACGTTGTGGACCGAAGAACCCGGTCCGAGGACGCCGACTACCTCGCCGTCGGCAACACATACCGCAAGATGATCGAGGCGGAGATGGCCAGCGGTCAGTCGCCGGAGAACCTCTACCAGGTCCGGCGCAACTATGTCCGTGAGAAGCCGGATGCGCTTTGCCCCACCTTGACGGCGAACATGGGCATCGGCGGTCACAACGTCCCGTTTCTGCTCGACGAATGGGGGATCCGCCGCTTGCGCGTTAGCGAGGTCGCCCACTTGCAGGGCTTCGAAGCCACTGAGCCGGAACTGTTTCCCGACCTGGTGCCGACCGCGGAGCGGTACCGCCTTCTTGGGAACGCCGCCTGCCCTGAGCTGGCGCGGCTGGCCGGAAAACAGTGTTTGGAAGCGCTTGCGGAGGGCCTAGGATGAACAAGATCGGCTGGAACTTCCCGCCCACCGGAGGCGGCGTGGAGACCGGGATCAATGACGCGGGAATCGTCACATTCGACGGCGCGCCGCTGTCCAGTCTGGCTCGCGAGATCATCCAGAACTCTCTAGATGCGCGCGCCGACGCGGAGCGGCCCGTCCACATCACCTTCGAGCTACGGGAGATTGAGCCAAGCGAGATTGCGGGGGAAGAACTTGCGGAACACCTTGACAGTTGCATCAGCGAGTGGGGCAGCGATCCCAAGGCTGTCGCCACGCTGCACGGCGCGCGAGACGCGCTGAACGCTGAGAGACTCCAGCTCCTTGGAGTCATCGACACCAACACCACCGGTCTTGAAGGCAACTTATGGCGCGGCCTGGTCAAGTGGGCTGGAGCGAGCGTCAAGCGCAGCGAGTCCGCGGGCGGCTCGTTCGGCGTCGGCAAGGCGGCCCCGTTCACCGTCTCGCCGCTGCGGACCGTCTGCTACTGGTCTGCGTTCGAGTACGCAGGGAACCTGACGGAGAAGTTTCAGGGCAAGGCGGTGCTAGTGTCGCACAAGCACGATTTCGGGAGAGGGCCCGAGACAACCAGCGGCACGGGCTTCTTCGGCCTCACCGACGGCTGCGAGGCGCTGCAGGGCGGTGACATCCCCAAGGTCTTTCGCCGCACGGCCAGCGGGAAGGCGGAACCAGGAACGGCCGTTTGGATCGTCGGGTTCAACCCTGACCAGCACGGCGAGCGTTGGCAGCGCGCCATCGCGCGCAGCGTTGTCGAGAGCTTCTTCTACGGCATTCAACAGGGCGATCTAGAGATTCTTCTGGAACCTGATGAGAGCGGCGGCGATGAAGCTCTGTGGGATATCCGCAAGGCCGCATTGCCGACCCTCTTCGGCCAGTTGACGAACGAGCCCAAAGGCGAGGATGACGACGACGCGATCGATCGCGCGCAGCTCTACTGGCGCTTGGTCAGCGGCGGGCCACCGACCGCCGTCATGGACCCGCCCGACAAGGACCTGGGGCGGGTGAAACTGTGGATCGGCACAGAGGACGATTTCCCGAACGAGAATCTACCCAGTCGAGTGGCCTTGATTCGCGGCACCGGCATGATCGTCACAGACCAGCAAGCGAAGCACCGGTTTCGGCGATTGCGCGAGTACGCCGCCGTCTGCGTGATCGACGACGACCATGCGAACAAGCTGCTGCGGGACATGGAGAATCCAGCCCATGACCAGTTCCAATATGAGCGCCTGCGCGAAGAGGAGCGTGATCGGGGCCGGCGTGCACTGGATCGGCTGGCGGACTTTCTTCGAACTCAGCTGAGAATCCACGCCGCGCCGCCGGCGGTGGAGGTCACCGATGTCGTCGATGAACTCGCTGAGTATCTCTTCGACGATCACCCGGGTCCGCTCGACGGCCCTGCCACCAAAGACGGCGCCGAGTCGGCGTTCGGCCAAGTCGGCACCGTGAAGAAGAAGCCGCCCCGCCTGCGGGTGACTCCAAGCGTGACGCTCGAAGACGATGAGCCGGTAGACGGCGAAGGGGGCGACGGCTCCGGCAAGGGCGGCTCCGGCGGCGGAGGCGGCGAAGGCAACGGAGGAGGTGGTGGTGGCGGCGGCGAGGGTGAGGGCAGTGGCGGCGCGGGAAGCCGGGGAGGTTCGAAGGGCCGCCGAATTCTTGAACTTGGAGACGTTCGAGTCGTGCACGATGCGGCTGACGAACTGCGAAGCCGGGTCGCATTCACTGCGCCTGAAACGGCCGTTGCCGCGCTGACCATTGACGAAGCCGGAGACGCCGCCGCAATTGCACGGACGGATATCGCGGTCCTGGACGAGCAGGGCCAACAGGTCTCGCTGGGCCGATTCGAGATGGCCGAGGGCGTGCGCTACGAACTGACGATTACCGGCCAAGAGCCGCTCGCGGACGCCGCCTGGCAGGTAGGCGCGGTCGTGGAGGCGGAGAAGTGAAGTACGTCAGATCGAAGTCTTGGCCGTGGCCGGTCCTGAGGCACGGCAGCAGCGACTACAAGCGCAGCGAGTTCCAATGCGCCCCGGAGCTGAGCAAGATCGAACACACGACGCAGCTGCATCTCGAGGCGGACTTCTACCTGGGGGACAGAAATCTCACCGGTCTGATCGCTAAGGGCCACGCGAGATACGGCCTGCTGGTTAGCTGTTCGACGACCCACTTCCGCAAGTACCTCGAATGCGCCGAGCCGCGGATCGAGTGGTACGCCGAGGACGGACGACTGGCGGGCCGAGTGGAGATCACGCCGTTCGTCGTAGCGCACCGCCGGATTGACAACTTCAAGGCGTCGAACTGGCACGACGACTACGCGAACCGCTCCTTCACTATCGAGCCGGGTTCGGTCTTGGCCATTGACCTGCCGGTGAGCTATTGGGTCGTGGCCGCGGACGAAACGCCGATCTCATCGGTGTTCCAGGTTGCAGCCGACGAAAACATGGCGCCGGGTACCTGGAGCTGCGATTGGCAGCGGGATCCTGACCTCGTGACCATCCTGCTTCACCCCGCCGAACTTGAACGGTTCCAAGAAGCACGCGGCCGCGCGGCCGCGAATCAAACTGCGGCGTACATCCTGAACGGGATCTACTTGCCTGCCCTGGCCTGGCTGTTGACGGAGGCGGATCGGGCAGAACAGGAGGATTTGTCAGGAGCTCGCTGGTTCGAAGCGCTCACGGCTGCACTTGCGCGCTGGGATTGCCGCCCGTTAGGCGAGCCCGACGCGGATCGCTTGATGGACGCGCAGAAGATACTCAGGCAGCCGTTCGGCAGGCTCCCGCTTCTGCAGCACCAGGAGGAGTGACCGTGGCGCTGCAGTACTACACCCTGGAAGCCGTATCGGAGTTGCGGCAGCTCGTTCAAGCCAACATCACGTGGTACTTCGATCCGAGCGCCCCAGAGCCAATCTTGGCTGCCAAGACACCCCGACGAGATGCGAAGCTGGAGTTGCCGCAGTGGCAGGATCTGTTGAGAATCGACGAGCACCGCCCTGCTTCGACTGATGCAGTGAACGCGCTGGCCGTTTTCGCGTCTGTCGCGGAGCTGAGCCCCTATCAAGCCTCAGACGAACGAGTCTGGACTTACCTCTGCCACAACGAGTGCCGCTACTAAGTCGCCGCCCGCTGGCTTCGCGGTTATGGGCCGGATTCGCCCGGCGCAGTAGAGCGAGTCCTCAACCACTTCTTCGTGAGGGGGAACCGATCGCTGATTCGGGACAACGGTGTGTCGCGGCTTTGGTGGCTGGGCTCGATCGCGACGAGGGTGGACCCGGCCGACCCCCGCCAGTTTCTCGACATCCTGCTCTACCGCCAGGACGTCAGATCCGCCCTGATCGAACGGCCCAGCGTGTCGATGAATCTCGGTGTTCTGAAGTCGATCTACGCGGTGATGAAGGAGGACTTTGAGACAGACGACAAAGCCCTGTTTCAACGCGATCCGTTCCGGGAGTGGATGAAGAATCTCAACCGGCGGGGCGGCGTGATCCTGCTCGATGCGGTACCGCCTCCGGCGCTCGATGCGCTCATTCGAGCTGAGGCAGAGCGCGCCCTCTCGGCGACTACATGACCGACAATTTGACGCCAGAGCAACGCTCTTACTGCATGTCCCGGATCCGCTCCAAGGACATGACGCCGGAGCTGGCTGTGCGCTCGATGACGCACCGCATGGGATTCCGCTTCCGGCTGCATCGGAAAGACTTGCCGGGGAAGCCCGACCTGACCCTCGCACGGCACCGCGCCGTGATCTTCGTGCACGGCTGCTTCTGGCACTGGCACCAGGACCCGGACTGCCCAATTGCGGGCTTGCCCAAGTCAAACCTCGAATATTGGACACCGAAGCTGACGCGCACACGGGAGCGCGACAACGAGCACTTGTCTGCATTGCACGAACTCGGCTGGCGCACACTGGTGGTCTGGGAATGCGAGCTACGGAATTCCGACGCGGTGTTCGATCGCCTCCAGCACTTCCTGCTAGCTGAGGCCGTCGCAGATCCGGCCAGGCTGTCCTATCCCCGAGTTGTGGCGACAGCAGGAACTGGCCTCGATGCGTGAGTCTACCTGGGAGACTCAGCCAAGAACGTCAGAGACCTACTGCGAGATGCAAAGGAACGGCCGATTACTCGCTGGGCAGTTGCTCGAACCACTTGTCCAAGTCGGCCAATGAGTCGATGTCTTTCAGCTCATCACTGGCGAGCAGCCGTCCTAGCGAGTTGAGCGCGATGTTGTGCAGCAGTCGCTTGTCGATTTCCGGGACCTCCAATCGGCCGTCATGCACGAGGTCGTTACGCAGCTGCCAAAGGCGATCGATGTCGTTGATGTCCGCAAAATCCGACAGCAAACTCTTGACTCGTTGGAGCAGCGTCTTGTCCCTGCTCCATACCGGCTTCATCATGCAATCGATGGCGATGGCGGTGTAAAGGAAGTCGTATTCCGCAGTGTCCGCCGCTGAGGCGCGGCCGATCCAGCGTGCCGCTCGGATCAGCAACTCGTCGACTTCCGAGCGATTTCTCTGGCGCAGTAGCTCATCCAGACGACGCACGGTCTTGCCGGCGAACCCATCGAGCTCCCAGAGCCGCTCCATTGAGTACTCCCAGGGAATCTCGGATTTCGGGCTGTTGCGAAATGCGCCGGCGACTGTGTAGGCGTAGCGGATTGCCGATCCGCTCGGGCGCTGGCTGTTTGCCACCCGCAGTATGGCGCGGTTGTAGGGAATG
>JAPPBK010000211.1 GCA_026705105.1 Chloroflexota bacterium
GTTCAATGGAAGCTGGGAGGGTGCGAATCTGGATGAGTCCATGGGCGACAACGCCGGGTTCTTCGTGGTGCCACCGCTGAAGGCAGGTGACCCGCCGGTTGCCATGGGCGCGTCAGGCACGATTGTGATCCCGGCCGGCGCCGACCATCCCGACGTGGCCGCGTTCTTCTTCGACTGGATCCACACGAATCCAGCTGCGCGCCAAGAGGTTGCCGACACGACAGGGATGGCACCGGGCGGGCCACCGGGCTTGCCATTGCCAGAGAGCGACCCCGGATCCATCGTGGAACTCCTCCAGCAGCAGGCGGCGTATCTGGCGGCAGAGGGTGTCATCGTCGACTACCTCGGGAACGCCACGTCAGGCTTCTTCTCAACCACGCTTGTGCCAGAGGTTCAGCGCCTCGTGGGCGGCGAAACGAGTCCCGAGAGCTTCATCCGTGCGTTGCAAGAAGGCTACGAGGCCTCCATCGATCGGTAGGAGTGCCCTCCGGGCCCGCCGGGGCCAATTCGCTACGCTTGGGACGCAGCGGGTTGGCTCCGGTGTGGCCGCGACCAGCCACAGCATTGCTGACCTACCCGCAGTCATCAAGAAGCCTGCGATGCGCTCCCGTGGCTGGCTGTTCGTGTTGCCCGCACTGGCGTTCTATGCGACTTTCGTTCTTTGGCCGCTCGTCACCTCGGTGCGATATTCGATGCTCGACTGGAACGGCATCGGGGAGTCAAGCTGGGTCGGGTTGGAGAACTATCGAAGGATCCTGACTGACCCGGCTCAGTTGGCGCCGATCGTCAACTCGTTGAAGCTCATCGCGTTCTTCACGATCGTGCCGGTGGTCGTTGGGCTGGCGTCAGCGGCGCTCATACACGACTGGCGGAGCCGCTTTGTGGGCGCTTTCCGCACGACGCTGTTCCTTCCCCAGGTCATACCGCTTGTGGCCTCCGGGATTGTGTGGGGATGGATCTACTCCTCGACCGGCGTGCTGAACCAGAGCCTCGAGTGGATGCGTCTCGACTCGTGGACCCGTCCCTGGCTGGGCGACTTCGACCTCGCTCTCCCCGCAGTTGGCGTGGTTGGCGCGTGGGTGCTCACGGGGTTCTGCACACTGCTGTTGACGTCGGGCATCTCCAAGATCGACCCGCAGCTCTATGACGCCGCCAAAGTGGACGGTGCCGGGCGAATACGAGAGTTCTTCGCGGTGACGCTCCCCGGGGTTCGAAGAGAGATCGGCGTGTGCGTCATCGTGACCATGATCGGTGCCCTAGCGAGCTTCGACATCGTCTTCATCACTACTCGCGGAGGCCCTGGCCGAGAGACCCTCGTGCCCGGAGTACAGATCTACTGGCTCGCCTTCCTCGAGCGACGCATCGGGGCGGCCTCCGCGATGGCGGTAATGCTCATGGTGCTCATCTGGATGCTGGTGCTTCCAACCCAGAAGTATTTCCAGCGCGACCCGACAACGAAACCATGAACCGTTCACAGACCCTGACGCGGTTGGTGATGGCGATGCTGCTGTTGTTCACTCTGGTGCCGTTCGTGACGCTTCTTTCTGCGGCACTGCAGCCGGTGGGGGACAGACCGAGGGGCTTCAGTTGGCCCTCCAACCCGCAGTGGGGCAACTTCGTCGAGGCGTACCAGGTAGCCGACGTCACCCCACTGCTGAAGTCGAGCATCCTGATAGTGCTGGGCGTCGTACCGATCTCGCTGCTGATAGCCGCGCTGGCGGGCTACGGCCTCGCTTCACTGTCGATACCTGGCGGACGCTGGATCCTGCTGCTGTTCATTGCCGGATTGACAATCCCCTTCGAGTCGCTCATCACCCCGCTCTTCTTCCAAATGAAGGCTCTCGGTCTGCTCAACACAAGATGGGCAGTAATCCTGCCGCTCATCGGCCTGTTCATGCCCTTCGGCGTCTTTTGGATGCGTTCATACTTCGTCTCGATCGCATCCGAGATCAGTGAGGCGGCCAGGATTGACGGCGCCGGCCCCTGGCAGGCGTTCTGGCGAGTCCACCTGCCGCTCTCCCGGCCCGCACTGGCATCTCTCGCCATCCTGCTGTTCCTATGGACATGGAACCAGTTCATCCTCGCCCTCGTCCTCATCGACGACCCCTCGATGAGAACCGTCGCCGGAGCCCTAGGGGCATTCCAGAGCCAATACGACACAAACACTGTTCTACTTGCAGCCATATCGGTGCTGATCATGACACCAACGATCCTCGTGTTCCTGATCTTTCAGAGGCAGTTCTCTAGAGCGCTCCTTGAGGGCGCCGTCAAGGGATGACAGTCGTGGCGACGGTGGTGTGTTTCGGCGACTCCAACACATGGGGATACTCCGTCGAGCGCGCGGCTGATCCGGTGCCTCGGCTGGTGACGGAGGACAGATGGGTGTCCGTGACCGCGCGTGCTCTCGGCCCGGACCATGTCGTCATCGCGGAGGGCCTGCCTGGGCGGACCACCGTGTTTGATGACCCGATCGAAGGTGAGCATCTCAACGGCCACAGGCTGCTTCGCGCCTGTTTGGAGACGCACAAGCCGGTCGATTGCGTGGTGGTGGTCCTTGGGACCAACGATCTCAAGAGCCTGTATTCCGCGTCTGCCTGGGACATCGCCCAAGGCGCCGGACGGCTGCTGGATGTGGTGGCTGTCAGTGGCTGCGGGCCGGATGGCGGCGCCCCGCAGGCGCTGTTGGTCGCGCCCCCGCCCACACGGGTCACGGGGCTTGGGCCTCCTTTCGAGGATGTCCTTGCGGGAGCCGACGCAAGATCCAGGCGCTTCGACGCGGAGTTCTCGGCGGTTGCCGCGGATCGAGGCGTCGCCTATCTCAACGCCGGCGAGGTGATCGAGTCGAGTCCGATCGACGGAGTGCACTGGTCGCCGCAAGCTCACCGCGCTATCGGGCAGGCGATTGCCGCTTCGGTGAAAGGCCTCACCAAGTGACCCAGAACGGCCTGATGGCACAACAGCCTTCCAGCAACAACCCACTGCAACGCAGGACGGCCAACAAACCGCAATACGCGACTCAGGCCGAACTCTTGGAGTTCGTCGCGAGCATTCGCGCCACGGGGAAGAGGATCCTCGTCGGTCTAACCGGTCCGCCCGGATCGGGGAAGTCGACCCTGGCCGCGGAACTCGCCGAGTCGCTGTGCTCGTCGCCGCCGATCGTACCGATGGACGGATTCCACCTGGCCCAGGCGGTGATCGAGGCGAGGGGACTTGCCGACCGCAAGGGCTCGCCCGAGACCTTCGACTCTTGGGGCTTCGTCCAACTGCTCACGCAGATAGCGAGACCGGACGTCGACAGTGTCGTGTATGCGCCGAGGTTCGACCGAAGCATCGAAGAACCGATCGCAGGCGCCGTCCCAATAGAGCCCACCGATGAGTTGGTGATCGTCGAAGGTAACTACCTGCTGCTCGACGAGCCTCCGTGGGCTCAGATACGACCGGTGCTGCATCTGTGCGCCTACTTGGAACTCGAGGACGAGACTCGAATCCGTCGACTGATCGAACGGCACGTCCGACACGGCAAGCCCCGGCCCGAAGCCGAACGCTTCGTCCGAGACTCCGATGAGAAGAATGCTCAACTCATCAAGTCAGGCCGCAGTCGTTCCGACTTCATCGTCCGCCCAAGCTGAGATGACGCGATGAGTTTGAGGCGACGCCATCGGCATGCTGGTGCCCTAGGCAGAGGGGACTGCCGATGAGTGCGACTCACCGCGGGCCGCTGCTGGCTGTAATCGGCGCTGGCACGCGCGGCTACGGCTATGCCCGTCTGGCGGCGGCGGCCGGCGCACGGATTGTGGCCGTAGCCGAGCCTGATGATCGGCGGCGACATCGCCTCATCAAGCACTGCGGCTCACCAACGACCCGGCAAGCGGCCGACTGGGAAACCCTTGAGATGGATGTCGGCGATGTCGATGGTGTGATCATCGCGACGATGGACGACATGCACGTGGGGCCCACTCTCCGGTTCGCTCCGCTCGGAGTGCCGATGCTGCTGGAGAAGCCGATCGCCCGCTCCTGGGAGGACTGCTGCCGACTCCGGGTCGGGCTGGGCGACGACGCTCCTCCCATACTCGTGGCCCACGTCCTGCGCTACGCGCCCTACACCCGGCTGCTGCATTCGCTCATCGCCGACGGCGCGCTCGGCGACATCGTCAACGTCCACCATCTAGAGCCGGTCGGGTTCTGGCACTTCGCCCATTCCTATGTGCGGGGCAACTGGCACTCGACGGCAACCGCCGCCGACTTGATGGTGGCCAAGGCATGCCATGACGTGGACTGGATCATGCAACTCATCGACTCCGAGTGCGTGGCAGTGTCGTCCTTTGCGAGCCTCAGCCACTTCAGGCCGGAGTCTCGGCCGGTCGGTGCCGCTGATCGATGTGTGGACTGCTCGATCGACTGCGTCTATGACGCGCGATCCATCTACCTCGACACAGCGCGCGACGGCGATTTCTCATGGCCGGTCGAGGCCATAGTCGTGGAGCACACCACAGCGGAAGTCGTGGACGCCCTCGATAACAGCCGGTACGGCCGATGCGTCTACACCGGCGACAACGACATGCCCGACACCCAGGTGGCATCACTGCTGTTCGCCGGTGGTCAGACCGCCACGATCACCGTCAGCGCGTTCACGGAACTGCGCAGCCGGCTCACTGTCGTCTCCGGCACCCGGGCCGAAGCCACAGTGACCGCGGCCGGCGTGGAGCTCTATTCCTTCGCGACACGCCGCCGACGGTTCTGTAACGCCGACGGGCGCGGCAGCTCCGGCCTCAACGCAAGCCACGGCGCCGGAGGCGACGCGGCGCTCGTGGATCGCTACCTGAGCGAGATCGACCATCCCACCGAAGCCGGGCGGGCAGCGTTCGCGGAGGCGCTGCGCACACACCGGGTGACCTTCGCCATCGAGGAGGCACGTCGCCGCGGCCAGGTGGTCGATCCTCGCGACCTACCCAGCTCTATAGCGAGTGACGAACACCGCGAGGTCTAGGAGACCAACGACGATGCAGGTCGTCACCATGCTGCCGAGCGGGAGGGGTGGGCTCCATCGCGGGTGCATCTCTGTTGCGTCCGGCCGCATCGTCGAGGTTGTCCCAGCGCCAGTCGGGGTCGCTGGGCTCGCAGCAGATCTCGACTTCACGCCCTATGTAGCCCTGCCCGGGTTTGTCGACCTCCAAGTCAACGGCGCACTTGGTCACGACATCACCACCGATCCGTCGACGATGTGGCCTATCGGGCAGCGGCTCCTGAGCCATGGCGTGACCGCGTTCCTTCCCACCGTCATCACCTCACCCCCAGAGCAGAGACACGCCGCCTACCACCACATCAGGACTCGACCTCGCGGCTACGACGGCGCGGAGCCTCTCGGCTTGCACATCGAGGGCCCTGTCCTTGCGCGGGACTACGCCGGGACGCACCCGCGAGCCGATCTGGCGAGCGGCGCGGAGGGGTTGGCGGACGAGTTGCTCCGCGAGGCAGACGCTGTCTCTCTCGTAACCATCGCTCCAGAGGTGGAGAGCGCCTCGAAGTCGATCACACGGCTCGCGGGGGCCGGGATAGTGGTTTCGCTCGGACACACGGCTGCGACGGCGGCGCAAACTTCCGCAGCGCTCGCAGCGGGGGCAAGGGCGCTGACTCATGTGTTCAACGCAATGAGTCCGATCCAACACCGCGAGGTTGGCGCCGCCGGTGCTGGACTCCTGCATCCAGAGGCCTTCGTCTCGCTTATTGCCGATGACCACCACCTCAGCGAGGAGGCGATTCGGATTGCATGGAGGCTGGCCGGGCCCGGTCGCATCTGCTTGGTCACCGACGCTATGGCTGGCATGGGCGCGCCTGCCGGGACCTACCGCATCGGTAGCAAGACCATCGAGTGCGGAGACGCCGCCCGCAACAGCGACGGAAGCCTGGCCGGCTCCTTGCTGACCATGCCGGCGGCAGCCCGCCGCATGCGAGACGTCACAGGAGCCACGTGGGACGAACTGGCCAAGATCACTTCAACGAACGCCGCCGATCTGCTCGGAGACACCGACCGTGGACGGCTCAGTCCGGGCAGACGAGCCGACATCGTGATCGTGGACGCGCAGCTTCAACCGGTAGCCACCATCCTCGAAGGCAAGATCGCATTCCGCAGGAGAGAGAGCGCCAGGATCACCCGGTCCGCATCGCCCAAGGCTGGCCCGGCATCCGCGACTCCGAGTCCGGTCGCAATCGGAGTCGATATCGGCGGCACCGCGTTCAAGGCAGCGATCTTCGACGGTGCCAGCCTGGGCCCGCTACGACGGGGCAACACCGGACGAGACCGGCCAGCGGCTGAAGTGCTCGTGGAGGTCCGCCGGACGATCGAGGACCTCAGCGGCACCGCCGGGGTCGACATCCGCAGCGTCGGGATTGCCTGCGCCGGGATCGTTGACGGTCCAGCCGGCGTGGTGATCGAGGCGACGAACCTGGAGTGGCGCAACGTCGAAGTGGCGGCAACAGTGGGCCAAGGCCTGGGACTGCCGGTCGTGTTGGAGCACGATGTCTACCTCGCCGCCCTCGCCGAGTGGGAGACGGGCAGTGGTGTCGGGGCCGAGTCGATGCTCTACGTGTCTGTGGGCACCGGGGTGGCTGCCCGTCTGTTCACGCGTGTTGGTACGAACCGAGGCAACTTGAACCTGGCCGGTGAGATGGGATTCATGCCGATCGGGGCTGAGGGCCGGCCCCTCGAGTCGGTTGCATCCGGACGAGCCATGAGCGAGGCCTACCGTCATGAGACCGGCGTGCCCGCTACGGCGGAGCAGATCATCGTTGCGTCTCCTGAAAATCCTGTCGCAGCGCGGATCTGGTCCGCAGCCATGAACGCTCTTGCCCAAGGCCTGGCAGCGGCCGTCTGTCTGGACGATCCCGAGATCGTCGTGCTCGGGGGAGGACTCTCAAACGCCGGAGATGTCCTGCTGATGGCGCTTGAGCCGAGACTCGCTTCCCTCCTGGCACCCCTGCGAGATTCGCCGCAGATGGTTGTAGCGGCCCACGGCGACCGCAGCGGAGTCGTCGGCGCCGCGCTGTATAGCGAGCTGGCCACCTCGCCCGCCGCCGGCGGCTCGCGATCGTCGGCGGTCACGTCGTGACCGCTTAGATCTCCGATCGGAACGCTCGTGGAGGTTGTGATCGTCGAGTCGCAGGTCGAGATGGCTCGGATCGCGGGGGACGCGATCGCCGCAGTCGTCTCGTCGAGGAAGACTCCGACGCTGGGACTGGCCACAGGGTCGTCGCCCGTGCCCGTCTACGCGGACCTCATTGAGCGTCACCGCACCGAGGGCCTCGGCTTCAACGGCACGACAATGTTCCTGCTCGACGAGTATGTCGGCCTGCCCGACGGCCATCCGCAGTCCTTCAGGACGGTCATCCGTGCCACCTTCACCGCACACGTCGATGTGGATCCGGCGGCTGTCCACGGCCCGGACGCCAACGCCGACGACCTCAAGAAGGCGTGCCTGCGATACGAGAACTTGATCGCAGATGCAGGCGGGATCGACGTGCAACTGCTGGGAATCGGCAGCGAAGGGCACATCGGCTTCAACGAGCCCGCCTCTTCGTTGGCCTCACGAACGCGTCTCAAGACGCTCACCGACCGCACCAGGAAGGACAACGCCCGATTCTTCGACAAGCACGAAGAGGTGCCGCGCCATGTGCTCACGCAGGGCATCGGCACCATCCTCGAAGCCCGCCACATCATCCTTATGGCTTCCGGCCTCGCCAAGAGCGTCCCGATCGAGCGGACCGTGGAAGGCCCGGTGAGCGCCATGGTTCCGGCCTCGGCACTGCAACTGCACCCCCACGTGACCGTGATCATTGACCAGCACGCCGCATGCCGGCTCAAGCACGCGGACTACTACCGCGCAACATTCAGGCACAAACCCGAGTGGCAAGCAATCTGATGGCGCCCCGGCGCGCCCGCTGGGCCCGGAGCGCCCTGACAGCTCTAGTAGCTGTCCAAGTCGACTTCGGTAGCGGTCAAGGCCTTGTGCCTCTGGGCGGACAGCGATGCCGCAACCGTCACTGGACGAACAACTCGATGCTCTGGGCCATTGCCGAAAGGGAGGGCGCTCGCACGCTGGTCCCAAGCAGGCCGCGACGAGGTCCGGGTCGTGGTCTTCGACCCCGACGAGATCAGCCCGAGGACACTCACAAGCGACAGTGGATCGCCCGGATACAGCAGGAAGCAGAACCTGTTCACCGAGACCAAGACAGAGTGATGCCCTCAATGCCGAAGTAGCTCGTGGTGAGTTGCTCCACTAGCCGCGCTAGCGCGTGAAGGTCGGCGATTCAGCGACCGGCGAGCAAGCCTCTGCGCAGAGCTGACGGAGGCCGGCGATGGCCGTCAGGCCGCTACCAGGCGGGGATCAAACTCCACCAACGCATAAGGCTGGCGGCGCGCGCCGAGCCGCTTCTGGTTGCGTGTCAGGAACTGTTCGGTTGAGGGGTGCC
>JAPPBK010000474.1 GCA_026705105.1 Chloroflexota bacterium
CAGCAGTTTCTCCCGGTTTCGAACCGCGATCAAACAGCAGTTTGGTGCGCCCTCACCGCTCAGGAACGGCCCCGCAGCGCACTATACGACCATCCACTCGATCAATCGAGACGTGCTCCTGCAATCGAGACATGCTCCCGTTGCAAAAAAGCCACGGTTGTTGCCGAACCGACACAACCTCCCGGCACCGACGCGTTTCCAGGTCCGACACGGCAGCCGTCGCCGGTTCCCGGATCAGGTTTGTGCCAGTTCTTTCGCGTAGTTGCGCGCAAGGCCGCTTCATCCGATCCGCCACCGCCATGCGATGCCTGGATCCCCCGGCAGCATCTCCAGCGACCATGGACGCGGCCGTACACGTGACCCGCTACCGGGTGCGGTGTGTCCAATTCGCCACGACTCCACGCGGCAGGCCTGCGAGTGCGGGGCCTCGCAGCGGCAGCGCCTCGCCTCGGCCGAGATCCTTGCAGATCGCAACCACGAGCAGCTCGCCGACGCGACGCCAGATGCCCCAACGCTCCCAGCGCCTCTGACGAAGCAGAAGAAATTCACACCATCAAGACAGGACCAACTGATCGCGGGCCCGATCCGACATTTCGGTCCGCGTCCATCGCTGCTCGCGCGCTCGACCGCTATTTCCCGGGCGCTCCCGACGTGCACGCACAGGCGGTGAACGCGCCCAGGACCGCCAGGCTGGAGTCAACCGCCGCGAAACCGAACGTGCCGCCGATGGCCGATCCCGTGCCATCCGACCAGCGCCCACCCCACTTGCCGCTGCCGGCCGTGCCGCCAGCTGAGGTGTCGCCTGTGAACGGGGCGCCGTCGCCGGCAAACCCGGTCTCGCCGAGCGTGACCGACAGGTCGTTCAACACGCCGCCAGTCAAGCTGCGGAAGCCGCTCACCGCGCCCCCGACCGTGCCATCGCCGAAATCGGCCTCCAGGCGGACATCGGCCACGAACTTCGTCGCCGTGCCGGCTGCCGCGAGCACGCCGGCCGCATCGCCCTCGTAGACTGCACTGCCCGTCGTAAATTCCGGGCCGAAGTCGACCGGCGGGACTGGCGGGCTTCGGCTCCAGAACGCTCCGGCCGCCCCCTCGTCCTCCCAGGCCCACACGCCCAGCACTTCGTGCGGGTAGCTCGAGAGATCCGGCTCGATGCCGGGGATCAGGCCGGTGAAGGCGGCGAGCTCGAATCCCTGGCGTGGCGCCGGGGACGGCACTTGCACGATGAAGCGCGCACCGTCGGTGATCTCGTGCGCGAGACCGCCCAGGTCGACGTCGCGGACCACGCGCACCGACACCTCGTCGGCCGTGCGGCCGTCCTCGTCGACGAGCGACGATTGCGACCCGCCGTTCGGCACGGCCCGCGCCGCCCGCGCCAGGGCGCCGGCGACCGAGCCCCCGAACTCGTCGTCCGCGCCGGCCAACGCGGACAGGCCCGACTCGGCCAGCCTCGGCCCCCACGCGATCGCGTCCGGCGGTCCGCCATTCCCGCTGCCCGCCGGAGGCAGATCGATCGCGTTGCTGCCGCCGCAGCCGGTAAGGCCGACGAGAGCAACCAGCACGCCAGCCGTCAGGCAAGTCCTCATTCCGGCTTCTCCCTGCTCGTTGCTCGAACGGACGGCGGCCACGGATCGGCGAAGCGGAGCCCCGAAGCCGCTGGGAAACCATCCCGATACCGGGTTGCATCGACTGACCGGCATCTCGGAGGCCCGGCACGCCAAGTCTACGAGTCTTCGCACCGGGTACCCGTGTACATGGTACCTGCTGCGCGGGCATGTCCGGGCGCGTTCATCGGTCCCTGCTGCGCAACGTGGGCTAACTCCGGTGCCGTGGCCTGCTCCCCCAACGGCACCGCTCTCGCTCGCACTTGGCCAATCCTCCTACAGACTCTCTGTCAGAGACGGCGGGAGACCGGGTCGGCAACTGGCCGACATCGTCGACGACTGCGGGCAGCGGTTCGACCTGACTCTCGACGCGTGCATGGAGCGGGCGCTCGAGAACGGCGACCCCGAGGACCCTGAGCCGTCCGCAGTCTTCGGTCGTGAACTGCGTGGAGCGTCCTACCGGCTGCTCCAGCCGTGCTGTGCTTGCGGCACGGCGGCAGCGCGAGGTCTAGCGGACGCCGCCGAACGCGCCGATCAGGTTCACGCCGCTGGACCGGTCGTCGAGCACGCCCGCCATTTCCTCGTGCCCGGGGCCGTAGAAGCTCCCCTGCACGATGCCGTTGCTGTCTCCGAAACCGTTCCCGGTCACGGTGATGTCATAGTCGAGGCTGCGTCGGCGGAAGTCGTGTACTTCCCCGTTGATCGCGGTCGTGAGGTTGCTGAACGCCAGCGTGCCGTCGAGGTTGGCTAGGTCGACCGCCATGGCGGCATCACCGAATACCGGCGGCAGCATGGCCTGCCCGATGTCGACGCCGAGGAGCGCGCCCGTCCACGTCGCGGAACCAATCACCCCGGCGTTGGCGTCAGCGAACGTTGTACCTGATGCCGACCCAAAGGCATCGACGTGGGCGCTCAGCTGGTCGATGATCAGGAGGCTGGCGCCGGTCCCGCGGTAGTCGATGATCCGTTCGACGCCGGCGCCCCAGGCGCTGTAGGTCGCCCAGGCGCCGTAACCGTAGACCTCGGGTTCACTGGCCTCGCTGGCGGACAGCAGGTCGTAGCCGACGTCCTGCAGGATCGCGAAGTCGAGTTCCGAGGGTTTGAGGCGAGCGCGGTCGCCGGGGTTGCAGTACGACATGATCGAGTCGCACGGGCCGATGTGGCTGAAGTCGATGGTTGCTCCCGGCGTGCCCGGCGCTACCGGTTGTCTTTCCGCGTCCAGCCACTGGTACGGTACCGGATTCCCGCCGTTCGCGGCCATCGCGGCAGGCCCGTTGAACGTGCCGTTCTCGATATCGAGATACTGCTCGTAAGGGCCCATGTCGGGAAACAGGCCGTAGCCATCGGCGTAGAGCGGATTGGTCGGCAGTGTGTGCCCGAGTTCGTGGGTGATCACGTGCATGTACCAGTAGAAATTTCGGCTGTAATCCTGCATCCGGGCCGGCGACATCTGGATGTGCCCGAACCAGGATTCGAGGTCACCGTTACGTTCGCTCCACTCGAAGTAGTTTCCTCCGGCCGAGTCACCGCCGTCCCAGGTCTCCAGTTCGACGGCGATCAGCATGTCGTCGGCCGTCTGTGGCTCGTCGTACGAGAACAGCATCCAGGTGTAATCCTCGTGGGCCGGGACCTGTCGTGCAGGGAAGTCCTCGTTGAGGCGGTACGTCCACGCCTTCACTGCGCGCTCGAAGTCGCCGCGGCGCTCGGCACTCAGGCTGCCCGCCTGGCTCCAGTCGAGCTGCATGTTCAGCGTGCCCGCTGGGCCGTCCTGCCACGTACCGTACGTGATGCCGTTGGCCTCGCCGATGGTCTCCAGCCGCGCGGGATCGGCGTTCCGCATCAGGGCGCGGGAAACCTCACGCACGGAGTCGGCGCCGCGCAGCAGGCTCCGGATCGCGCCCATGGCGACGTTTGCCGTGGTCAGGTCGAGCGCCGCTTGGGCGGCGTCCGACTGGTTCCAGTGGTCGAGGAGGTCCTGGCCGGTCGGGTTGGCCCGGGAGAAGCTGACGCCGGTGTCCGGTCCGGGCATCATCGTCGGAGGGTCAGGTTCCATGGGCTGCGCCGTGGGTGAGCCGCCGCCTGAACCCCCGCCGCCACAGGCCGCCAGCAGCAGCGCGGTCCCAAGCATGGTTGTGTAGACGAGGCTGGCGACGGTCGTCGTTCCGGACATTGTGGGGGTCCCTTGAGACTGGATTGGTGGAGGCACGGGCACCCGCCGCGTCGTCTATGGGCGTGAAATCGCGCCAGTTATAGGCTCGATCCGTCTCCGCGTCCCCATTGCGTTGGAGCGGGGTGCGGGTCCGGGCATCGGCCGACGGGTCATCTCATTCCTTCGGTGCCGCGATTGGGGTCGCGGCCCCTGAAAGGACCTTTGGTTTCCGGGTCCGGCGTTTCCGGTCTCGGCAGTAGGGACCAATAGGCGACGTTCTGCCTGACCATCAAGCGATCTGGCCGGTCCCGCGGGCAGGCGTCGGCTACCGAGACTGGGGCGGTATCGTCGGGGTGCCGTCCGGGAGTTGCCTGGCGCCCGACGATGACGAACTCGCTTTCCTTTGTGACTTTGGCGGCCGGGCGGAGGATGTCATGAAACGCAGCAAGACCTGTCGCGTCGGGCTCGGAGTCACGGTCAGCGCCGGATCGATCTACGAAATCGCATGCAAGGCTCGGTGAGGGTGCGTGGACCTGCCCCTGCAGGAACGTCGCCCGGCGTTCCGGGGCAGCGCTGTCGAAGAGCTGGCCGCCACACGGACTATGCCGAGCACGACGCTCACCTCCGATGGGTGCACCGCGACCCGTGGGATCGATTGCTGGCCACCCAGGCATTCCCCGAAAGTTGCAGCGTAATGTCGGTCAACCGCGGGTTTGACGTCACGTCGATCGACCGGCGCTGGTACGGGCCCGCTTGCCGCAGTTTCAGACTCACCCAGCATCCACTGTCAACGTTCGAGGGCACTGCGTGCCGTCGCCAGAGGCAACATCAGCACGAGGGGATCGATCGGCGATTCGACGAACCCGAGATTCCGGTAGAACGCGGCGGCGTCTTCGTCCAGCGAGTGTACGAGCAGCGTCCTGATCCCGGCGATCTCGGCAGCCTGAAGCGTGCGAAGGACAGCGTCCCGGACCAGTGCTCGGGCGATTCCCTTGCCCTGGTGAGAGCGCGTCACCGCAAGGCGACCGAGCAATACGACCGGGATCAGCTCGGGCATGTTTCGCCGGATCTTTCCCGGCGCGGCACGGCGCATCACGGATCCCGCGGCGAGGCAGTAGTAACCGATCACCTTGCCATCGTCGCTCACGACGTAGGTGCGCGAGCCGCCTTCCTGCTCATTCCTGAGCACACGGGACACCGGCCAGCCGTCAAGTACGGGCCGACCGCAGTCAAACTCTGCCAAAACATGATCGGCGGTAATCGGCTCGGGGCGTTTCAACCTCTTGCCCCGGCGGTCACTTGTCCCAGGGAGCCAGCGTCCTCAGCGTGCGCCGCAGACCGTCGTTCGGCTCGGGCGGGGCATCGAGCGCCGCGTTGAAAGCATCGAAGGTCGATGCCTCGACACTGAACAGGCGCTGGTCGAGCAGCACATTCTCGGAGGCCTCGCGCATCGTGTCGAGGACGAATTCGGTGCGCGACTTCCCGAGACGTTTCGCTGCCCGATCGATCAGCGCCTTCTGATCTGCCGATGCGCGAAGATTGATGGTTTGCGTCTGCAAGGCCCGGTCGGGCATGGCCCCCATGCCAAGTTCGACTGTGATGACATTGTACGTACTGCAGCCCGCGTCGGCCGTCAACGCGCGTCTGCCTTCGCCCTTACCAACCAACTTGCCAGCCGCCGCCGTCGGCTCCCCGGCCAGTCCTGCCTGGGCCCGCGCGCGATCACGCAGCGCATCCTGCGCGCGCGGCCACAGCGACCGGTTGACCCCGCGTCCTGCGCAGATCATCTTCCGGCATCCCGCAACCGTTGGACCCGGCCCGTGCCCGCCCAGCCCGAATCCGTCACGCTCGCGTTCCCCGACGGCGCCAAGCGCGCCTACCCGTGCCCTGTCACCGGCCACGACGTCGCCGCTGCGATCTCGCCCGGCCTCGCGAAGGCCGCACTCGCGGTCCGCCTCGACGGCAGCCTCCGCGACCTCACGCGTCCAATCACCGCGGACGGCGCCATCGAGATCGTGACGGGCAAGGACGCCAACCCCGAAGTCCTCGAACTCATCCGCCACGACGCCGCGCACGCCCTCGCCGAGGCCGCGAAGGAGCTCTACCCGGATGTCCAGGTCACCATCGGCCCGGCCATCGAGGACGGCTTCTACTACGACTTCGCCCGCGACGAACCCTTCACGCCGGCCGACCTCGAGGCGATGGAGGCGCGCATGCGCGAGATCGTCGCCCGCGACGAGCCCATCACCCGCGAGGTCTGGGAGCGCGACGACGCGGTCCGGTACTTCGATTCGATCGGCGAGCACTACAAGGCCGAGATCATCCGCGACCTCCCCGACGACGAGGAGATCACGATCTACCGGCAGGGCGAGTTCGTCGACCTCTGTCGCGGGCCGCACCTGCCCTCCACCGGCAAGCTGGGCACCGCCTTCAAGCTCACGCACCTCGCCGGCGCCTACTGGCGGGGCGATTCACGCAACGCGATGCTCCAGCGCGTCTACGGCACCGCCTGGCGCAACCGGAAGGAACTCGACGCCCATCTCCACCGCCTTGAGGAAGCGGCCCGGCGCGACCACCGGCGCCTCGGCCGCGAGATGGCGCTCTTCCATTTCCAGGAGGAAGCGGCAGGTGCCGTCTTCTGGCACGCCGGCGGCGCCACGCTCTACCGCACCGTCCGCGCCTACATGCGCCGCCGCCTGGAGGCAGAGGGCTACCAGGAGGTCCAGACCCCCGAGCTCGTCGACCGCAAGCTCTGGGAACGCTCCGGGCACTGGGAGAAGTTTCGCGAACACATGTTCGTCGCGGAGACCGAGGACGCGGGCGGCAGCACGCTCGCCCTCAAACCCATGAACTGCCCGGGGCACGTGCAGATCTACAAGCAGGGGCTCAAGAGCTACCGCGACCTCCCGCTCCGGATGGCGGAATTCGGCTGCTGCCACCGCTACGAGCCCTCGGGCGCCCTGCACGGCCTCATGCGCCTGCGCGCCTTCATCCAAGACGACGCGCACATCTTCTGCACCGAGGACCAGATCACCGCCGAGACCGGCGGCTTCATCCGCCTCCTCCGGTCGATCTACCGCGACTTCGGCTTCGACGACGTGCTGGTGAAGTTCGCCGACCGCCCCGAGGTGCGCGCCGGTGGCGACGCGGTCTGGGACCGGGCCGAGGCGGCGCTCCTGGGCGCCGTCGAGGAGACCGGACTCGCGGTCGAGCACAATCCGGGCGAGGGTGCCTTCTACGGCCCGAAGCTCGAGTTCGTGCTGGCCGACGCCATCGGACGGAGCTGGCAGTGCGGCACCCTGCAGGTGGACTTCGTGCTGCCGGAGCGCCTCGATGCGACTTACACCGCCGCCGACGGCGAGCGCCGGCGGCCGGTGATGCTGCACCGCGCCATCCTGGGTTCCTTCGAGCGCTTCATCGGCATCCTGATCGAGCACTACGCCGGCAACCTGCCCCTGTGGCTGGCACCCCGCCAGGTCGTGGTCGCCACGATCACCAGCGACGCTGACGGCTACGCCCAGGAGGTGCACGCTGCGCTCGAGGCGGCCGGTCTCCGGGCGGAACTCGACCGCCGGAACGAGAAGATCGGCTACAAGGTGCGGGAACACTCCCTCGCCAAGGTGCCGGTGCTGCTCGTGGTCGGTCGCCGCGAAGCCGAAGGCCGACAGGTCGCGGTCCGGCGGCTGGGCGAATCCGCGCAACCCGTGCTGGCGTTGGACGAGTGTGTCTCCGCCCTGGCTGCCGAAGCTCGACCGCCGGACGCGACCGCCGGCAAGACGACTGAATCCGACTGATCGCCAAGGGACGTCTTCGACCAACCCAACGGATCGTCAAGGCTGAAGACGTATGAAGGAGAGTCTGCACGCCAGTGCGTTGCAATTCCGGAGCATGCGGCGTCATCAACGTGCGACTTGCCCGGCGCGGGTGAAGCAACCGGTGGTGCGCTTTCCGCAATCCTCATTCAGCCGGAGGAGCCGGTGATGCCGTAGCAAAGCGGGAGTTGGAGGTTCGCGACGGTGCCGTCGCTGCGTCATGCCTCTCGCTCCGGAGAAATCATGCCGGCGATGTCGAACGCCCATGTTCATGCAATCACGGGTTCCCGGCGGACATTGGCTGGGATCAAGTGCGCCGAATTAGCGGCGCGTGGCGGCAAATACCCCAATAGCAGTGCCGTGCTCAAAAGCGCCGCCGATTTCCAGGTGGCTGGGCCCGTAGAACGTCCCCGCGATGGTGTCACCGCCCACCCTGCGGGCAAAGCCACCCCCGCCCAGCGGGACGTTCGAGTACCGGATGGCCGGCCGTCGGGCGCCGGTGTCCGTGTCGCGGATGTTGGTGAACGCGATGTCGAAGTTAGCCGTATGGAAATCCGCGGTCAGGACCGCATCGCCCAGAAGAAGTTCCCGGCGCCCCGTCTCCCCGACCAGCATCACGCCCTGCCACATGGCTGAGCCGTCCGCGGGCAGCGAGCCTGTGGTTGCGCCAATCGACCATCCGAACGCCGACGGGGTGCCGGCCACACTGCCCTCCGTTTGACCAGTCAGGTACGTGAAGAACCAACTGTGATCCAGCCAGCCGCCATACATGACGGCGGCATCCTTGCCACCTCCGTCTAAAGACAGGGGGAACACGCCTCTCACGATCGCGACGCAGTTTCTCCATCCTACGCCTTCGTAGGTGCCGAGTTCGATCTGTGGAGAGTGCAGTTCGAAC
>JAPPBK010000329.1 GCA_026705105.1 Chloroflexota bacterium
TCTACTGGTTCGGCCAGACGATCAACTCGTCGACCCGCTACTACTACGAGATGCGCCAGAACCAGGCCGAGAACTTTGTCCCAGGCCGCGTCGAATCGCCGGTCGGCGTCTCGGTCTTCCCCGGTGAGATCATCACGGCGCCGCGAAGCTGGTGCGAGCAGACCTACAACATCACGCACTGGTCGGTGCACGACCGAGGCGGCCACTTCGCCGCCCTGGAGGAGCCGGAGCTACTGGTCCAGGACATCCGCGACTTCTTCCGCCCGCTGCGATAGGGCTCTCCCCCCGAAGAGGGGTGAGAAACCATTCCGCCTCCTCTCTCCCCCCGCTTCGCGGGGGAGATGCCAAACCCCGTTCCTCTCTCCCCCCGCGCAAGCGGGGGGAGATGTCGCGGAGCGACAGAGGGGGGCGCTCCACCAACAAACGAAGTGAGCAATGCAGCCATTCCGAGTACACGTTCCCGAGTCCGAGATCAGCGAGCTTCGCAGCCGCCTGCACGACACCCGCTGGCTCGCGGAGGTTCCCGACTCTGGCTGGCTCTACGGCATCGATCTCGCCTTTACGCAGGACCTGGCCTCCTATTGGGCGGACGAGTTCGACTGGCGCGCGATCGAGTCCCTGCTGAACGGCTTCCCGCAGTTCAAGACATCGCTAACCGCCTGGAACGGCGAGTCGCTCGGCATCCACTTCATTCACCGGCGCAGTTCGCGCGCGGATGCGCGGCCGCTGATGATCCAGCACGGCTGGCCGTCCTCGGTCTACGACTTCCACAAGATCATCGACGAGCTGGCGGAGCCGTCCGACCGAGGCGCGCCCGCCTTCCACGTGATCGCGCCGTCGCTGCCCGGCTACGGCTGGTCCGACACTCCCGCCAGGATGGGTTACGGTCCCGCCGCCATCGCGGACATGTGGGTCGAGCTGATGACCGGGCTGGGCTACGAGGAGTTTCTCTACCACGGCGGCGACTGGGGCGCGGCGATCGGCGGGCAGCTTGCGCTGCGGCATCCGCAACGCATTCCTCGCATCCATCTGACCGCATCGGCGCTCGCGCCCGGCGGCTCGGCGGCGGGACCGCAGACCGAGGAAGAGTGCCGCTTCTTCGACGAGGAGCAGGAGCCGTACGTGCGCGACGACGCGGCGCATCGCGGGATTCACGGGACCAAGTTCCAGACGATGGCGTTTCACCTGGAGGACTCGCCGGTCGGCCTGATGGCCTGGATCGTGGACAAATGGTGGCTGCTGGCCGACATCATGCGCGATGACGAGCGTCCGCGAGGCGGCGACCTGTATCGGCGCTTCACGAGGGACGAACTGCTGGCCACGGTCGCGATCTACTGGTTCACGCGGACGCAGTCGTCGGCGATGCGCATCTACCACGAGGCGATGCGCCCGCCGGCGGAGGTCGAGGCCGAGGTCGGCGGCCAGGTCAGGTTGCGCGAGGGCGAGCGGGCCGAGGTTCCGACCGGCATTGTCAAGCTCAAGCGAGGCACGCCGCTGCCGCCGCGCTCCTGGTGCGAGCGCGCCTTCAACGTCGTGCACTGGTCCGAGTTTCCCGAAGGCGGCCATTTCCCTGCGATGGAAGTACCGGAGCTGCTGCTCGACGACCTCAGATCGTTCTTTGTCTGATGCCGGTTGTTCGACATCACTTCCGCTGTCTCGATTGTGAGATCGAAGCCGGAGCGTCGCTGGATTTGGCATGCGGCGAGTGCGGCGGGTTGTTCGAGATCGCCTATCCGCGACTGCCTGAAGGTGGTCTGCGCCTGCCGCTCACGGCACTGCCGTTGGGACAGGGCGGAACGCCGACGATCGGCTTCGACTGGCCCGACGCGCGGCGGCTGCGGCTGGAGTTGAAGCTGGAGTATCTGTCGCCGACCGGATCGTTCAAGGATCGCGGCGCGGCAATGCTGATCTCCGCCGCCTGGAGCGGGGGCGCGAGCGGGTTCGTCGAGGACTCCTCCGGCAACGCCGGCGCCGCGCTCGCGGCCTACGGCGCGGCGGCGCAGATGTCGGCGGAGATCTTCGTCCCGGCCGATGCGCCAGCAAGCAAGCAGGCGCAGATCGCCGCCGTCGGAGGCCGTCTGCATCCGATCGAGGGCGACCGGGAAGCGGTCGCCGCCGCCGCTGTTCGGTATGCGCGCGAGCAGGGACTTCCCTATCTCTCGCACAATCGCAGCCCCTACTTCAGCGAGGGGATGAAGCCGGTCGCCGAGGAGATTGCCGCGCATGGTCTGCCCGACGCGATCGTGCTGCCGGTCGGCAACGGGTCGCTGCTGATCGGGCTGCAGCGTGGATTCGAGGAGTTGATCCAGCTAGGGCGGATCGAGCGGATGCCGCGCCTGTACGCGGTTCAGGCGATGAATGTCAGTCCGCTCGCCTCGGCGTTCCGCAACCATGAGCCGCGCGAGCCGTCTCCGACCGTTGCTGACGGGATCGCGGTCTCGCAACCGCCGCGGCTGGCGCAGATGCTGACCGCCGTCCGAGAGAGCGGCGGCGCGGCGGCTGTCGTGTCGGAAGCCGAGATTACGTCGGCCTGGGGCACGATTGCGCGGCGCGGACTCTACGTCGAGCCAACCTCGGCCGTGCCGCTGGCGGCGCTGCGGCGGCTCGTCGAGCGCGGGATGCTCGCGGACGACGAACGCGTGCTGGTCCCGCTGACGGGATCGGGATTGAAGAGTCCGCCGATACGCTGAGATTCATGCGGCGTGATACCCGGCGTCATACATGGCCCGACCCGGCGTGGTGGATCTGGCGTCGGCTGACGTCCGTCAAGTGGGCGATTGGCCTGATCCTGGCGGCGGCGCTGTTCTCCGCCGTCGGTGTCTTGATTCCCCAGGTGCCGCCGCAACTGGCCGACATTCCCGAACAGGTCGAGCTGCATATTGAGGCGCAGCGTCCGACCTGGGGCGGGTTCACCGACGTGCTGGCCGAGTTCCCCTGGTTCTACGACACCCGGGGCGGCGTCTTCAATCTCTACAAGCAGCCCTACTGGTACGCGGTCGTGGCGCTGGTGGCGCTGGCGATCTCGGTCTGCACGGTCAGCCGCGCGCCGCCGATCTGGCGGACCGTGCGGCGGCCGCCGAAGCGGGTCGGCGCGGCCTACTTCGACCGCGCGAGACATCGAGCCTCGGCGGCGCTGCTCGACGGGGACGACACCCAGTCGGCGCGGGAGCGGCTGGTCGGGCGGCTGCGGTCGTCACGGTACCGAGTGGAAGAAGTGGAGACGGGAGAAGGAGAGACGCTGCTGTTCGCCGACCGCTATGGCTGGGCGCAGCTCGCCACGTTCGTTACCCACCTGGCGCTGCTGCTCCTGCTCGGCGCGACGCTGGTGACCAAGTTTGCCGGCGAGGAGTACCAGTTCTGGGTGGCCGAGGGCGAATCGCACATCCTCTTCCCGCCCGGCGACGACCGGGCGCAGGTGCAGATCATCGTCGACGACGCGGTCGCGCAGTTCGCCGACGACGGGCAGGCGCTCGACTTTCGCAGCTTTGTCCGCGTCGCCGAAGCGGGCCAGGATGTCGGCGGCGGTGAGGTGACCGTTAACGGGCCGGTCCACGCGGCCGGCTATCGGGTCCACCAGGCGGCGTACTGGGAGCACGGGGCGGAATTGCGCGTGTTTGACCATTCTTCGGGCCAGTTGCTGTACGCCGAGACGCATTTCCTGGACCAACAGATCGTCGGACCGCGGATTCGGGTCGAGCGCAGCGGGATATCGGTCTCCGAGGAAGTGATCTCGTTACAGCACCGAGTCGCGGACGAAGTGGTCGATCCGGAACTGGAGAGTCCGCCGATCTCGGGCTACACCCTGATCCCGCTCGACGGCGCGCGCTCGTTGGCGCTGACGATGGTTCCCGGCGACGCGGGCTACGAGTTCTGGTATCGCGTGATGCCGACGCCGGAGGACGCCTCGGGATTGACGTTTGCCGAGCTGGGCGTGGGCCAGGAGCCGCCGCTGGGCGCACGAGTGGTGTTGGCGTTCGAGCGCGAGACGCTGTTCGAAGGCGTGGTCTCGTTGGATCAGTCCGAGGGTGAGGCGCGGTTGACGGCAGTGCCGCTGAGCGATTCGGAGGTGCTCTGGGTCGGATTCCGCGACGGAGCGGCGGGACGGGGCTTCTTCTACTACTCGGCGCAGCGGGAGGCGGACCGAGGCGAGCTGTCGCCGGGTGGTGTGGTTGAGTTAGCGGGCGGCGTCTCGCTCATGTACCTCGGCGCTGAGCCGGACGCCGGATTGCAAGGGACGCTGACAGTCGGCGAGACGCGCACGGTCGGCTCGATCGAACTGACCTGGCTGGGCGCGGAGTCGGTGTTTTTCGAGATTGCACCGGATCTGCCCGGTTCAAGCGGCGATGCGCTGGTTGCGCTTGAGCGGTTCGGCGAAGCTCGTACAGCGGGGCAGTTCAACGCGCTCGGCGGTGAAGGCGTGGAACTGGCGGTTGGCGCGACCAACACGACCTCGGCCGGCGGTCAGGTCGGGCGCCCGTCGCGGCTCGTGCTCGGTCTGGGCGGCGATGCGGGCCGGCTCGAGCTGGACGAGGGACAGGAGATTGTCCAGGGCGGGCTGCGCTACCAGTTCACCGGACCGCGCGAGTTCACGGGGCTGAACGTGCGCCGCGATCCCGGCGGAATCGCGTTCTGGATCGGGATCGGGCTGGGCATCGTGGGGATGACGACGACGTTCTTCGCGCCTCGGCGACGGGTCTGGGCGCGGGTGACGGCGGATCGAGTACAGCTCGCCGGGCAGGCCGGCCACGGGGTCGACCTGAGCGGCGAGCTGGAGCGGCTGCTCGGCAGCGAGGTTCAGCAGCGCCGACGATTCCGGCTTACGCCGCGCCGCGGGATGTTCGGCGGCGATTACGCTCAACGAGATGACGGAAGGCGGGACGATGCTTGATCTGGTCGATGTGGTCGGGATCATCAACATCAGCATCAACCCCGTGCTGATCGACACGGGCGGATTCGAGCTGACCTGGCACGGGCTGTTCACTGCAGTGGGGATCGCGCTGGGCGTCTGGCTCTCGGTGCGGCTGGCGCGCCGCGCGCGAATCTCCGAGGACGACGCGATGTCGATCGCCGTGGTCTCGGTGCTTTCGGGGATCATCGGCGCGCGGCTGCTGTGGGTGATCGAGCACACCGATCAGATCGGCTCGGTGGGCGACATCTTCGCGCTGACCGACGGCGGCATCTCGATCTACGGCGCGATGATCGGCGGCGTGCTGGGCGGATTCATCTTCGTGACGTTGTTCAAGCCGGACTTTCCCAAGTGGGTGGCGTTGGACGTGGCCGCGCCGGGCATGATCCTGGGGCAGGCGGTGGGCCGTTTCGGCGACACGATTAACGGCGAGCACTTCGCCAACGCCTCGGATCTGCCCTGGGCATTCCGCTACACGCATCCGCTGACCGACGGCCCGTGGTCCGCCCCTGGCGTCGACGGCTGGTATCGCGGTTCGCGTGGACTCGAAGGGGAAGAGCCGGTGGCTATTCATCCGGTCGCCGGGGGATACGAGCCGATTCTCGATGTCATGATCCTGGGCGGCCTCTTCCTGCTGCGCAGGATGGGCGTCGGCGCGGGATGGGGTTTCACCTTCTACGTCTTTGGCTACGCGGCGGTGCGGGGCTTGCTGTCGGTGCTCCGAACAGACGAGGCGGCGCTCGCCGGCGCGCTCTCGGTGCCGCAACTGTTAGCCATCCTCACCGGCGCCGCCGCGATCTGGATGGCGCTGCATCTGCGCCGCCATCGGCAGGCGCCGGTGCCGACGGGCACCGCGCTCGAGCGGCACACGCATCGCGGCAGCCGCCGGGGAGGCATGGGTCGTGGCTGAGACGCCTGAGCTGGTGCTCTGGGTCAAGTCCGAGTGCTTGGCCTGCGAGCGGGCGCGGGAGTTGATGGCGTCGCTCTCGGCGGCAATGCAGTTCAAGTGGTCGACCGATGAAGGCAAGTACGGCGACTCGGTGCCGGTGGTTGCGACGGCTGACGGTCGCGTCCTGGCTGAGGCGCCGATTGCCGCCAGCGAACTGGTGGACGCGATCCTCGCGCTCAATCCTCCAGATTGATGGCGTGCAGGCCGCATTCCTTCTGCGTCGCCTCCTCCCACCACCAGCGGCCGGCGCGTTCGTGCTCGCCGGGATGCGTGGCTCGAGTGCAGGGCGCGCAGCCGATTGACTTGAAGCCCTGATCGTGGAGTGGGTTGTAGGGGACCTGGTAGCTCATGATGTGTTGCCAGACCTGGGCCGAGGTCCAGTTGGCCAGCGGATTGAACTTGACCAACGGATGGTCGGCGCGCCCGAGCCCGGGGTCGAGCTGTACGACAGGGATCTCGGCGCGGGTGCCCGGCGATTGGTCGCGGCGCTGTCCGGTGATGTAGGCGTCAACGTCGGCCAGGGCGCGGGCCAGCGGCTCGACCTTGCGAATGCCGCAACACTCCTGGTGACCGTCGACACGGAAGCTGAACAGGCCCTTCTCGCGCACCAGCGCCTCCACCGGTTCGGCCTGCGGTGCGTACGCCTCGATGGCGACGCCGTAGTGGTCGCGCACGCGTTCGATGAACTCGAGCGTCTCCGGGTGCAGGCGGCCGGTGTCGAGCGTGAAGACGCCGAACCCGCGGCCGAGCTTCTCCGCCTCGCGCACGGCGAGATCGATCAGGACAACGTCCTCGGCGCCGCTGAAGGAGAGGGTGATCCGGTCGAAGCTGTGCAGCGCCTCGGCGATGATGTCGCCGGGGTGAGCTCGGGCCAGACGTGCAGCCGCGGCCTCGATTTCTGTCGCGTCGAATGCACTGGCGGTGCTGGTCACTCGCTCGCTCCGATAACACTGCTCGCCGTCAGTTGGCTGGTCGAGGAGAAATGTTACTATTTTGGTCAAGATTACCGATATCGTCCGAGTTACCGACGAGTTACCGGCGAGTTACCGAGCGGCGGGATGCACTCCAGATGATGAAGCTGTCGTCCACCAGTGACTATGGGATTCGCGCACTGGTCGATCTCGCGCAGCATGACGCAGGCGCGCCGATTCCTTCTGCCGAGATCGCCGAGCGCCAGGGGATTCCCGGTTCGCTGGCCGGTCAGGTGCTGGGTCGGCTGCGCGCGGCGGGGTTCATCTCGTCGGCGCGCGGCGCTCAGGGCGGGCACCAGCTCGCCGTCCCGCCGGAGGAGATTCAACTGGACCGCGTCGTTGAGGCGCTGGAGGGCCCGCTGACGCTGGCAGATTGCCTGGAGCGGGGCGCGCAGAACGGGCGGGCCTCGGAGCGCTGTACCGGGGCGGCCGCGCAAGTCCGCCTGTGGGACGACGTGCGCGCCGCCATATTGCACGTGCTGGCCGACCGCACCATCGCCGATCTGGCCGCGGAATCGGCCCGCCTCGGCTCCCCCACCGGCGGGCGCTACCAGATCTAGCCCCGCCCACACGAGAAGACATCGACCTTGAGCCTGACTCGACCGCAGTTGGCAGATTCCGTGCTTGACCTGATCGGCGGCACGCCGATGGTCACGCTGCGCCGCGTCGCGCCGACCGACGCCGCCGAGGTTGTCGTCAAGATGGAGTCGCTCAATCCAGGCGGCTCGGTCAAGGACCGGATCGCGCGCTCGATGATCGACGACGCGGAGTGCCGGGGCGCATTGCGTCCCGGCGAGGTGATTGTCGAACCGACATCCGGCAACACCGGAGTGGGGCTGGCGCTGGTCGCGGCGGTCAAGGGCTATCGCCTGATCCTGACAATGCCCGAGGACATGTCGCACGAGCGGCGGCGGCTGCTTGAGCGGTTCGGCGCGGAGGTCGTGTTGACGCCCGCCATCGAGGGCATGACCGGGGCTGTGTTCGCGGCCGAAGAGCTGGCCTCGGAGGATGGCTACTTCATGCCCCAGCAGTTCCAGAATCTGTCCAATCCCGAGATCCATCGGCGCACGACCGCGCTGGAGATCTGGTCGGCGCTGGAGGGACGCGAGATGCCCGACGGCGAACGGCTGCATGCGTTCGTCACCGGCGTTGGCACGGGCGGCACGATCACCGGAGTCGGCGAAGTGCTCCGCGACCGGCAACCGAACCTGGCCGTGACGGCAGTTGAACCCGAACGATCGCCGGTACTGCAAGGCGGGCGATTCTCGGTCCATGCGATCCAGGGCATCGGCGCATCGTTCGTGCCCGGCGTGCTCAACCGCGAGGTCTATGACGAAGTGATTGGCGTGTCGGATCGAGACGCGGAACAGATGATGCTGCGGCTGACGCGCGAAGAGGGCATCCTCTGCGGGATTTCATCGGGCGCCAACGTGTACGCGGCGAGTATCGTCGCTGAGCGTCTCGGACCCGGTTGTCGTGTGGTGACCACAATCTGCGACACAGGCGAGCGGTATCTGTCGATGCCGCTCTCGGACGGCTGAACAGAGAGCTGAGAGGACGGGCCAATGAGCGTGAAGGTCTACATTTCGACGCCGTTTTGGAAGTTC
>JAPPBK010000441.1 GCA_026705105.1 Chloroflexota bacterium
ACTGGAAACGCTGGACGCGATCGAGGCGATCACGCGGGAGTTCCCGCGTGCGCAGACGATTCTCGGCGTTTCCAACATCTCGTTCGGCCTGAATCCTGCCGCACGGCAGGTGTTGAACTCGGTCTTCCTGCACGACGCCGTCGAGCGTGGCCTCAAGGCAGCGATCGTCCACGCTGCGCAGATCCTGCCGATCAATCGGATACCACAGGAGCAGCTTGATGCGGCGCGACGACTGATCTTGGACGAGTGGGCAGACGGCGCGGACGGACCTGTCGATCCTCTGCCAGCATTTATGGCCTGGTTCGAGGATCAGAAGGCCGCGACGCAACATCGCGACAGGCTCGACGACCTGCCGCTGGAGGAGCGTCTGCATCGACGCATCGTCGACGGTCAGCGCGAGGGGCTGGCGTCGGACCTCGACGAGGCACTGCTCAAGCGGGAAGCGATCCCGATCATCAACGAACTGCTCTTGCCGGCGATGCAGGAGGTTGGCGATCTCTTTGGCGCCGGCGACATGCAGTTGCCTTTCGTCCTGCAGTCGGCCGAGACAATGAAGCGGGCGGTGGCGCACCTTGAGCCGCACATGGACCGGCTGGAATCGACGAGCAAGGGTTCAATCGTGTTGGCAACCGTGCGCGGCGATGTCCACGACATCGGCAAGAACCTGGTCGAGATCATCCTCTCCAACAACGGCTTCACGACGATCAACCTTGGCATCAAGCAGCCGATCTCAAGCGTGATCGAGGCGGCGCTGGAACATAACGCCGACGCAATCGGGCTCTCGGGCCTGCTGGTCAAGTCGACGCTGGTGATGAAGGAGGACCTGGAGGAACTGAACCGCCGCGAACTGGCCGATCGCTGGCCGGTGCTGCTCGGCGGAGCGGCGCTGACCCGCAAGTACGTCGAATGGGATCTGCGCAACACCTTCCACGGCGACGTGTTCTACGGTCAGGACGCGTTCGAAGGCCTGCGGATCATGAATGCGCTCAGCGACGGCGTGGAGTTGGATGCCGATCCTGTACAGCCACCAGTAGATGTGTCATTCCAGGCCAGAGCCGGATCGCCTACCGCGAAGATGTCCGCAACATACTCATTCCCGAACTTGGTGACGGAGATTCCGCTCGCACCGTTTCTCGGCAATCGAGTGATTCGCGGCCTGCCGCTCTCAGACATCTTCCCCTACATCAACCGCCATGCACTCTTTCGCGGTCAGTGGGGGTTCAAGGGGCGCGACGCCGAAACGATTGCCCAGGCGGAAATGGCACTCTCTGACATTCAACAACAAGCGCTACGCGATGGCATTCTTGAACCCTCAGTGGTCTACGGCTACTACCCGGCGCAGTCGGATCGCAACGACCTGGTCGTCTACGAACCGGACGGCTCCGGTTCGGAGGCGGCGCGCTTCCGCTTCCCGCGCCAGCAGGGCAGGCAGGGCCGTTGCCTGTCCGACTACTTCCGCTCGGTCGATTCGGGCGAGACTGACGTGATCGGCTTCCACGTCGTGACGATGGGATCCCGCGTTGGCGAGTACGCGCAGGAGCTGTACGCCGCCGACCGTTACCAGGAGTATCTCTTCTGGCACGGGTTCGGCGTCGAGATCGCCGAGGCGCTGGCCGAGTTCTGGCATCGGCGGATTCGGCAGGAGCTCGGTATCGACGGCGCCGACGGAGCGACGCCCGAGGAACTGATCAAGACCAACTACCAGGGCGCGCGTTACTCATTCGGCTATCCGGCTTGCCCGAATCTGGAGGACCAGGCGCTGCTCTGGGAGCTGCTCGAACCGGAGCGGATCGGCGTGACCCTGAGCGAAGAGTTCCAGATGCACCCGGAGCAGTCGACCTCGGCGCTGATCGTGCATCATCCCGAGGCTCGATACTTCAGTATCTGAGTCTCCGGATTCAGCCTGCACGAGCGGCGCGATAGGATGCTCACGGTTGGCGAACTGCACCGCAGCGCCCGAACAGGGAGACTCAGCGTGAAGGCGAAGGCCCCGCATGGCTGATCTGTTCCGACCTCGTTGGCGCGAGGGTGACGACCCATTCCGCCGGCTGGTGGTGCAGACGACGCTGCGTTTCATGGAGATCGAGGCGGCCGGCGGCATCGTGCTCGTCGTCGCGGCGGCCATCGCCCTCGCCTGGGCCAACATCGACTTCAGTTCCTACGACGCGTTCTGGCACGCCCACATCAGCATCGACCTCTCGATCTGGTCGTTCGACCAATCGCTGCAGCATGTCGTCAACGACGTGCTCATGGTCGTCTTCTTCCTCGTCGTCGGGGCCGAGATTAAACGTGAGTTCACGCACGGAGAACTGCGCGATCCGCGCCAGGCGGCGCTGCCGATTGTCGCCGCGCTGGGTGGCATGATCGTTCCCGCGGGGCTCTATGTGGCGCTCAACGCAGGCGGCGACGGCAGTTCCGGCTGGGGTATTCCGGTGGCGACCGACATCGCCTTCGCCCTCGGCGTGCTGGCCCTGGTCGGCAAGGGCGTGCCGGTGCAGCTCAAGGTCTTCCTGCTCACGCTCGCCGTGGCCGACGATGTCGGCGGCATCCTGATCATCGCCATCTTCTACTCCGAGTCGATCCGGGTGGAGTGGATCGCCGGGATGATCGGCGCGGTCGGCTTCCTGCTCTTGCTCAAGCAGATGGGATTCCGCCACATGGCGATTCATGCCCTGGGCGGGGTGTTCCTCTGGCTGACGCTGTGGGAGGCGGGCGTTCACGCAACACTTGCCGGCGTGATACTCGGACTGATCGTGCCGGCCGACGCGCTCTACGACGACAAGGGCATCACCCGCCGATTCGACTATCTGCTCCAGCGTCTCCGATACGTCCAGGAAGATCCGGATCCGGCGGTTCGCGAGCACGACTCGCACGAAGCGCTGCGCAACATCGAGCACGTAGCCAAAGAAGGCCTCAGTCCGCTCGAACATCTCGAAGAGACCATGGCGCCGATCTCGGCGTTTGTCGTCGTACCGATCTTCGCCCTCGCCAACGCGGGCATTCACATCACCGGCGACAGCATCGACGCGGCGCTCAACTCCAACATCGCCTGGGGCATCTTCGTTGGGCTGCTGTTGGGCAAGTTCGTGGGGATTGTGGGCGCTTCCGCCCTGGCGATCCGCCTTGGCATCGCATTCAAGCCGCAGCAGCTCAACTGGTCCCACCTGGGCGGCGCGGCGCTGCTGGCCGGAATCGGTTTCACCGTGGCGATCTTCATCGCCAATCTGAGTTTCGCCAACGCTTCGGAAGAGTTACTCGAAGGCGCGAAGATCGGCATCTTCGCCGCATCGATCGTGGCTGCGGTGCTGGGATTCGCCGTGCTGCGCAGCATCAAGCCCCGCTTCTAGTGACGTGGTGCTCGCGCTCTCGTGCGCTACACTTTTTGCGGTTACGCCCTGTCTCAGCTTGAGTCGGGGTGGATCTGAGACTGGACCTGGCATCAGACCAACAGCGCCCTTGCGGCGCAGCCATCGAGGAGGCGGCATACGTGCAAGCGGTCAAATACGCCCGCGCCGAGAGCGTGGAAGAGGCAGTTCGGCTGCTCCAGGAAGGCGGCGAAGGCGCTCGCCCGCTGGCCGGCGGCACCGATGTCATCGTGCAGGCTCGAGAACGCACACGCGACATCGATCTGTTCGTTGACATCAAGCACATCCCCGAGGTCGTCGATATCCGGCACGGCGCGGACGGCAGCCTGACCATCGGCGCCGCAACGCCCTGCTATCAGATCTACGGCGACGACGCGATCGCCGAGCGCTTTCCGATCCTGGTCGACTCCTGTTCGCTGATCGGCGGCACCGCGATCCAGGGCCGCGCGTCATTGGGCGGCAACCTGTGCAACTCCTCACCGGCGGCCGATGGCATCCCATCGCTGATTGTGCTGGAGGGACAGGTCGAGATCGCGGGACCGAACGGTCGCCGGACGGTGCCGGTCGAGGACTTTTGCACGGCGCCCGGACGTAACGTGCTGGGCAGCGGCGAGTTCGCGGTCAGCCTCAGCTTCCCGGCTCCCGCCGAGGGCTCCGGCTCTCGCTTCCTTCGTTTCATCCCGCGCAACGAGATGGACATCGCGGTGACCAACGCCGCCACCCAGCTTCGCCTCAACGGCGACGGCTCGGTCGCCTGGGCTCGCGTCGCGATCGGCGCAGTCGCCCCGACGCCGCTGCTGGTCTCCGACGCGGCCGACGCGCTAGTTGGCCGACCGCTCAACGAAGACTCGATCGCCGCTGCCGCCGCCGCGTCTCGCGCGGCGGCCAATCCGATCGACGACATGCGCGGCAGCATTCGCCAGCGAGTGCACCTCGCCGGCGTGCTGACCGAGCGCACCATCCGACAGGCAGCCGAACGCGCTGCCTGATCGAGGGAATCGACAGATCCGAATCAACACCAAAGGACACGATTGAATGGCAACCGAACACATCGTCGTCAACTGCGCGATCAATGGCGAATCGCAGACCTTCCTCGCCAACGAGCGGGACTCGTTGCTGGAAGCGCTGCGCGACCGGATCGGCTTGACCGGAGCCAAAGAGGGCTGCAACAACGGCAACTGCGGCGCCTGCTGTGTGAACATGGACGGGCGGATCGTCAACAGCTGCCTGGTCATGGCCGCCGAATGCGAGGGCTCCGAGATTCGCACGGTCGAAGGCCTGGCCATGGGGGACCAGCTCACCCCGCTGCAGAACGCCTTCCTTGAGCAGGCCGCCCTGCAGTGCGGCATCTGTACGCCCGGCTTCCTCGTCGCGGCGGAGTCGCTGCTGGAACAGAACCCCGACCCGTCTGAGCACGAGATTCGCTACTGGCTGGCCGGCAACCTCTGCCGCTGCACCGGCTACGACAAGATCATCAAGGCCGTCCAGCAGGCGGCCGGACAGAGCGTCGTCTAGCGACGCAATCTGACCGATACGAGATCCGACCGCACGAGAGGACATCCCCCATGGTCACCGCTCAGTCGCAACCGCAGTCCAAGGAAACCGAGCAGTACAACGTCATCGGTACCCGGCCGATTCGCCACGACGGCGTCGACAAGGTCACCGGCGCGGCGCAGTACGGCGCAGACCTCAACCTGCCGGGCATGCTCGCAGGCCGGGTCCTGCGCAGTCCGCACGCCCACGCCCGAATCGTCAGTATCGACACCTCCAAAGCCGAAGCGCTTGACGGGGTCAAAGCGGTGATCACCAACGCTGACTTCCCCCGCGCCGCCGACGCCGAGATTGACACCGGCGAAGGCACGGCCAACCTGCGTTGGGTGCTGGACAATGTGATCGCCTCCGACAAGGTGCTCTACAAGGGTCACGCCGTCGCCGCGGTCGCAGCAACGGATCATCACATCGCCGAGGACGCGCTGGAGCTGATCCAGGTTGAGTACGAAGTGCTCACGCCGGTGCTCGACGTGCGCGACGCAATGGTCGACGGTTCGCCATTGCTGCACGACTCGCTGCACACCAAAGAGCTGGACGGCTCGTCCAGCGACAACGCCAGCAACACGGCCTCGCACCTGCAATTCACCAAGGGTGACACCGAGGAAGGCTTCGCCGAGGCCGACGTGGTCATTGAGCGTGAGTTCGAGACCTCAATGGCGCACCAGGGCTACATCGAGCCGCACAACGGCACGGCATACTGGCGCGCCGACGGCACGCTGGATGTCTGGACTTCGACGCAAGGCGCGTTCGTGGTACGCGACTCGGTCGCGCCCCTGCTGCAGCTTTCGCCGTCGCAGGTCAAGGTGACGCCGATGGAGATCGGGGGCGGCTTCGGCGGCAAGATTCCCGTTTATCTCGAGCCGCTGGCCGCGCTGCTCTCGCAGAGGACCGGCCGCCCGGTCAAGCTGACCATGAACCGCGAGGAAGTGCTGCTCGCCACCGGCCCGACCTCGGGCACCTACATGCGCGTGCGCATGGGCGCCAAGAGCGACGGCACGATCACTGCGGCCGACGTCCACCTGGCATTCGAGGCGGGCGCCTACCCCGGCTCGCCGGTCGGCGCGGGTGCGATGTGCTCGCTTGCGCCCTACGACATCCCCAACCAGAAGATCGACGGCTACGACGTGGTCGTCAACAAGCCCAAGACGGCTGCCTACCGCGCGCCCGGCGCACCGCAGGCCGAATTCGCGACCGAGTCGGTGCTCAACGAGTTGGCCGAACAGATTGGTCAGGACCCGCTCGAGATGCGGCTCAAGAACGCCAGCGTCGAGGGCAACACGACCGCCGCCGGAATGCCGTTTGGCGTGATCGGCAACGTCGAGTGCATGACCGCCGCTCAGGAGTCGCCGCACTGGCAGTCGGAACTGGAAGGTCCCAACCGCGGCCGCGGCGTCGCCCAGGGTTTCTGGTTCAACATCGGCTTCGAATCTTCGGCCTACGCGCAGGTCAACGGCGACGGCACCATCCCCCTGGTGCTCGGCTCGACCGACATCGGCGGCACCCGCGCGTCGATCGCCATGCAGCTCGCCGAGACGCTGGGCATCTCCTCCGACGACGTGCACCCGCACGTGGTCGACACGAACTCGGTTGGCTACACGCAGGTCACCGGCGGCTCACGCACGACCTTTGCCGGCGGTTGGGCCGCCTACGAGTGCGCGATGGACATTCGCAAGCAGATGGAACAGCGCGCCGCCCAGATCTGGGAGTGCGACGCGGGCGATGTCGCCTACGGCGACGACGCGATCATTCGCGGTCCCGCCGACGAGGACGGCAACGACCGCCAGTTTTCGTTCAAGGAACTCGCGGGCCAGCTCGCCACCAGCGGCGGCCACATCGTCGGCCGCGCCGACGTGAACAAGACCTCCAGCGGTCCTGCGTTCGCCACGCACATCGTCGATGTCGAGGTCGACCCCGACACCGGCAAGGTCGACATCCTCCGCTACACCGCCGTCCAGGACGCCGGCACTGCGATCCACCCGGCCTATGTCGAGGGACAGATGCAGGGCGGCGTCGCGCAGGGCGTCGGTATGGCGCTGAACGAGGAGTACTTCTACGACGACTCCGGCGATCTCAAGAACGCCAGCCTGCTCGACTACCGCATGCCGACGGCGCTCGACCTACCGATGATCGAGCCGATCATCGTGGAGGTGCCGAACCCCGGTCACCCCTACGGCGTGCGCGGCGTCGGCGAGGTGCCGATCATCCCGCCGGCCCCGGCCGTGCGGGCGGCGATCGCCAGCGCCATCGGCGTGCACATGACCGAGCTGCCTATGTCCCCGCGCGCCATCCTCGACGCCACCGTGCTCGACGAGGACTAACGTTGCCCAGCTCGGTTCCAATCTCCCCCCCGCGAAGCGGGGGGAGATGCCGAAAGCTGATTCTCATCCCCTCCCTCTGGGGGGAGATGCCGAAGGCAGAGGGGGGCTCCCCTCAGATCCTCTTTGAGCCATGGTCACCGTCCTTGTTCCCCAGTCGCTCAGGACCCTCACCGACGGTGAGGCAGTCCTGACGGCTGAAGGTCACAACTTGAGGGCAGTCATCCGAGACCTCGCCCCGCGCTACCCCGAACTCGCCGAGCGTCTGATCAACGGAGACCGGATCGGCCGAGGCCTCTCCCTCGCGATCAACGGAGATGTCGTCTCCACCGGCCTGATCACCAAGGTGCCCGCGGACGCAGAGATATCAATCGTCCCCCAGATCAGCGGCGGAGTGAACAAACAGAATCGATCTCACCGGAGGATGAAACCGTGAGTCAGTCTGATCGCAGTGTCGAGGAACTTGTCAAGATGCTCAAACGAGGCGATTTGAAGCTTCCTGAGCTTCAGAGGGGCTACGTATGGCGCAAGTCCCAAGTCGTGAGTCTGCTTGATTCCGTGTATCGGAAGTACCCGTCAGGAAGCATCCTGACCTGGAAGACTGACCAAGACGTGCATCAGCGTGATCTCGCGTTTGACTCTGCGAGTGACGAGTCGAGACAGTCCGAACTTCTGCTCGACGGTCAGCAGAGACTGACCTCGTTGCGAGCAGTGCTCAACGACGAGGACATTGTGGTGAAGGACCGTAAACGTCCGATCCGCATTCTCTTCAATCTGGGGCATCCCGAGACAACGATCGACTCGGATACGGATGAGAGTGCTGTGACCGATCACGATGGCCTCGATGAGGAAGACTCGGAAGAACTCGAACAGGATGAAGAGGATGGGGTCGATGATCTCGACAAAGAGACATTCGCTGTTGCTTCTTCACGACTCATGGCACGTGACAACTGGGTTCCATTGTCAGAGGTGCTGGGCGGAACGTCTACACGAAAGCTGATCGATAGGGCGGGAGTGAAGCCGGACGACGAGAAGACCTACGATCTGTACGAGGCGCGCATTGCGAGAGTTCGGGAGATCAGGAACTACTCCTACCGAGTGGACACGATTGAAGAGGACAAACCCTATGCAGAAGTCGCGGATATCTTCG
>JAPPBK010000404.1 GCA_026705105.1 Chloroflexota bacterium
TCGACGACGACCCGCGCAAGTACCTGAGCTGGTGGGCCCAGCGCCGCGCCGAGGCCGCCCGGCATCCGGGCAAGCGGATCATCGACCTCGAGAAAGAAGCCACTGTCTTATTGATCGAGGCGCTGGAGACGATTGGCGACAAGTACGGCGTCTACGGCTTCTCCGGCTACGGCCGCGACAACGTCGAGTTCTTCGTCTACAAGGACATGGACGAGCCCTTCGGCGACCGGATCAAGGAGCGGATCGACAAGATTGCGCCGGTCCGCTCGACCCGCATGGGCCCGGCCATTCGCCACTGCATCTGGAAGCTGCAGAACACCGACGCCAAGGTCAAGATCCTGATGCTGCTCTCCGACGGGCGTCCGCAGGACCACGGCTACGGCCGCGACCGCACCGAGAAGGAATACGCGATCCACGACACCAAGATGGCGCTGACCGAGGCGCGCCGCGAGGGTATGGTCCCGTTCGCCCTGACCGTTGACCGGGCCGGCCACGACTACCTCAAGCAGATGTGCCAGGACATGGCCTACGAGGTCGTCGCCGACATCGAGTCTCTCCCCCGCCGCCTCCCCGCCCTCTACCGCCGCCTCACCGGCTAACCCCCCAGCTCCTGCGCCCACAGGGGCTCGCTCGGTTCCCCTCTCCCCCCGCGCAAGCGGGGGGGAGATGTCCCGTTGGGACAGAGGGGGGGCTCCCCTCCCGCTACCATGGCGCCATGACTTTCCTCGCCGGAACCCTCACCGCCGCCGGCATCGCCGCCGCCTTCGTCGCCACCCTGATCAACCAGGACTCCACCGGCCTGTACATCGTCTGCGCGACCGTCGCCGCCGCCGGACTGCTGCTGATGCTCCTGCACGTAGCCCGCACCCGACGCAGCCCCGCCGCGCCCTGGTTCGCGCTTGCGCCGATGGCGATCGTCGTCGCTCTGCTCGGCATCGCCGCCTCGGGAGCTACCTGCGGAGTCGCCTGCATCGCTTGGGGCACCCCGGCCGCCGCCGCCACCCTCGCCGCCCCCGACATCCGGGGCTGGCTAAGCAAGCGCCGCCCGCTCAAGCGCGTCTAGTTCGTCAGCCGCAGCTCGCGGTTCAGCTCCAGCTTGAGGAACCAGCGCCAGGTCGCCAGGACACCGATCACCAGCACGCCGACCAGCACCGCGAAGGCGATCCCCAGAATCTGCCAGTCCGTCTCGACCTGGAACGGCGGCAACACGGTGCGGCCAGTCTCGTCGATCTCCAGGTAGGCCAGCAGCAGCAGCGAGATGCGATTGCCCAGCAGCACGCCGAGCACGAGACCGGTGCCGACGATGATCGCGTACTCCAGGAACAACTGGATCAGGATGCTGGCATTGCCCACGCCAACTGTGCGCAACAGCGCCATCTCCAGCCGCCGCTGCCGCGCCGAGACCGCCATCGAGACCAGGAATGCAAGCGCCAGCAACAACGAGATCGCGATGAACGCGACCAGCAGAATCCCCGAGCCGCCCGCCGTCGTCAGCGGATCGCGGCCGCTGTCATCCAACCGCTGATCACGGTCGCTGATCTGTCCGAGCGAGTAGCGCGGACGATTCAGCTCGGCCAACGCCGCCGCGCGCAGTTCGGCATCTTCGACGATCTCCAGCCACGCCTCAGTCGGCGAGATCGTTGGCCGCAAGCCGGTCACCGATCCCATGTGGAACAGTGGATCAAGGTCGGCCACGACAAATGACTGGACGTCCGGCCGCAGCGTGGGGAACAGCTCAACGATGCTCACGACTCGCGCGCTCAGGATCATTGCATCGGTGCGCAACGTGTAGCGGTCGCCGACCTCCAGCCGCTGCCGCTCGGCGAAGTCCTGGCTCACGATCGTCGGTATCGTGCAACGCGTGTTGCTGCAGAACGCCGGATCGGCGAAGTGCGCCGCTCGAAGCCCCGGCGATTGCCCCACGCCCGGGTAGAACGCCATCACGTGCTCGCCCGAGATCGGGTCGGGATCCTCCTCGAACTCGATGTTGTCGCCCGAGCCTCGTCGCTGGGCGAAATCGAGCCAACCGCGGTTCTCGAAGTCCTCGATGATCAGCTCGCGACCGTCCGGCTGAACTGCCGTCACTGCGTCGAAGTAGATGGTCGCCGGCTCCGATGCGAACAATCCCTGTGGCTCACTCATCACGATCGAGTGCAGCGTGTACGGCGGCGCCGCGCCAAAGCCGACGATTTCGGACTGGAAATCGATCTCCATCACCGTCCAGGGCGTATCGTCGGGCGGCATCTCCAGGCCGCCCCCCGTGATGTACTTCCCGTCGCCGTCGCGGACGCGGAACCAGAGCGATTGATCCGTCTCCCCCGGTCCAATCCGCACCCAGACCCGCAGCGTCTCCGTCTCGGATGGGATCGGTACCCCGCGACCGACAGGCGGCACGTCAATCGCGCCGATCAGCTCTTCGAAGCTCAACAACGACAGATCTTCGCGGAACCACAGCATCTCCACGGCCGCCTTGGGCTCAAGCCCCAGCAGCGTCACGCTCGATGTGGTGCCCACGCTGCGACCCGCCGACACCTTGCCTCGATGCACCGAAGCAATCGCCTCGATCCCTTCAATCGGACCCAGCCGAGTACGCACTCCGCTCGTGGTCGAGTAGCCGCTGTCACCGAGCGACACGCGGAACTCCACGCCGTTGTCGTACTCGATCCGCTCCTCCAGCGAGAGCTCGACCGTGTCCGCATACGACGCCGCGAATGTGCCCAACGCCGCGCCCAGCATCAGCAGGATTGTCAACCGCGCCGCAGGACCGACCGTGCGGCTCACGTATCGCAGCGTCGACGCAATCGAGAGCGGGAAGCGATCGTACGTCAGCCAGGCGAAGAATCGGTAGATGTAGGGCAGAAATCGCAGGATCACCAGCGTCGCCGCCAGCGCGAACAGGATCGGCGTGCTCAACAGCAACGGATCCGCCGACAGCCCGCCTACGCTGTTGCGCTCGAACACCGTGCCCTTGAGATCGGCCTCGAAGATCAGCCCGACCGCCACCAACACCAGCGCGACATCGAGGAAGTAGCGCTGCAACGCGTTCGGCCCGGCCGGCCGCGAGACGCCGCGCAGCCGTTCCGACAGCACTCGCGTCCGACTCGCAATCACCAGCGGAGCCAGCGTGAACAACACCGCCACAATCGCGCCCGCCGCCGAGAGCAGGAAGGCCATGTCGGTCAGCGTGGTGGGAATCGAGTTGCCGCCGGTCAGCGGCTCGAACACCGGCGTGTAGCCCAGCAGTCCAATCACGCCCATCGCAATGAACGGAGCGACCGCAGCAGCGACAACTGCCAGGATGATGCCCTCAATCGCGGTATGTGAAATCACCTGCATGATCGACGCCCCGCGCGAACGCATGGAGAACAACTCCTCGCGCCGCTCCGCCACCTGCACGCCCGACACAATCACGACGTAGAACAGCGCAATCCCGACCACCTGCGCGAGCAGCATCAGGATCGGCACCTGGGTGAAGTTGAGGTCCTTGACGAACGACTCGAGCCGAGCCTCGATCGGCGAGCGCACCGCGCCGCCGACCGAGCGCAGGTCCTCGCGCATCAAATCGAACGCCGCGCGCGTGTCGTCCAGCACCGCGACGTTGAGCTGGTCGGTGTCAAGTTCCGAGATCCAGGTCGTGTTGACCAGGTAGCCGCTCATCACGGTCGGCATCGCCGAGTCGAAGGTCTCCGGCGGGACGATTAGCGAGACCACCTGCGGGCGCGGCGGACTCACGTACACGCCGAACGTGACATTGCGCGGCACGCGCTGCCAGAATGAACTTTCCACGTCGTCCGGCTCGATCAGCCCGGTGATCTCGATCGGGATCAGCCGCTGGACCAACATCGTTGGCTCGCACGGAGGCCGCGGCGGCGGCGGTGGTCCGCCGGGCGGCGGCTCCGGCTCACGGTCGCACTCGTCCCAACCGTCGACGATGTGCAGTTCCGACCCCACACCGACCCCATACGCTCGCGCCGCGCCGACCGGCATCGCCACTTCAATCCGCCCGCTCAGATTCGCGTCCGAAGTCAGCTCGGGAGGCTCCGGGAACCGGCCCTCGACTACGGTCAGGTGAGCCTCCGCCTCGTCCAGCGTCGCAAAGAACGCAGTCGGCGGAATCACTTGCCCCTGGCGCAGCGGCAGATCGATGCTCATTGGGATCGACGACTGGAATCGCAGCCGTTGTGATTCGATCTCGCCGAACCGCTCGGTGATCGACTCCTCCGCGTAGCTCCGCGCCGACTCGTTCGGCCCGCCTGCCAGCGGCAAGCTCCACAGGTCGGTCAGCATCTGCCGCCGCTCGGTCAGGTCTTCGCGCAGGCTCACGGTGAGCGAGAGATCGGACACGGCGCGCGTGTAGATCGTGGTCGACGACATCAACACCGCGGCAACGATGATCCCTGCCGCGATCACCAGCTGCAGCCGCCAGCTATCGCGCATCCGGCGCAGGACAAACCCAAGGACGGACCCAAGCGACTCCACCCAGACCCCCCAGCCGCTTTCATCGCTCGCGTCCGCGCGTTCAGTCAACGCGGCGCGGTTCCGCTGTGTTTTCGACAACGCCTAGTAGTCTACGAAGGCATCGCGGTCGAACATACCCCTAGCTGATTGTTGGACGCTCCCCCCGCCCCGCGGGGGGAGTTGCCGAAGGCGCAACGGGGCGTACGCTTCGACCCAACGAACGGTTGGCGCGAGGCAGCATGGGCGGCATCTTCAGTTCTCTCCCCACCGCGTTCCGGATCGCGGTGAGACGACTCAACGGCAATCGCCGCCTGATGGCCGCGGTCGCGATCGGCGTAATCCTCGCCGTCGCGCTGATGTCCTCGACCTCGATCTATCGCAACGCGCTCCAGGACCTCGGCCTGCAGACCGATCTCCGCCGGGTCTCCGACGCCGAGCTCGACGTCCGCATTCTCAACGCCGCCCACGGGCTCTCCGGCGGGCTGGCGGAGAACTCCTTCGATGTCATCGATCGCCGGCTCAACATTCCCAGCGAGTACCTGGCCGACATCAAGAAGTCCCTCACCTCGGCCACATTCTTCATGACCGAGGTCGGCGGTATCCCGCCCGACGAAGACCCACGAGACCGCGCCCGCGTGCTCTGGTTCGAGGGCGTCCGCGAGCGGATTGAACTGGTCGACGGACAGTGGCCCGATCCCGCGCCGGCCGCCACGCCGGACGAGCCGCCAATCATTGATGTCGCGATGGGCGCTGAGGTAGCGGCAGCCGGCAACTTCACGCTCGGCGAGACCCGCGACATCCACGCCTCCTGGCGCGACGACGCGCTGCCAATCACTATCCGCCTCGTTGGCCTGGTCAGCCCCATTGACTACACCGAGCGTTACTGGGGAGTACGCCGAGACCACTTCCATATTCCCGTCGAGAAGACCGACGCCTTCGCGTTCTTCGCGCCCCGCGAGACCTTGGTCGAGGCGATGGCCGGATACATGCCCGAGCTGCGGGCTCGACTCGAGGTCGCCGCCCAGATCGACCGCGCCGCCTTCGATGCAGACGAAGCGGGCCTCGCCGCCGTGCGCTTCCGCGCCGCTTTCGAAGCCATCACCAAGGAGATCGACCGCGCTCGCGTCGAAACCGAAATCGTCAACGTACTCAACGACTACGAGACCAAGGAGTTCTTCTCCTCGATCCCGCTGCTGGTACTCACCCTGCAGATCGTCGGCATCGTCCTCTTCTACCTCGTCCTTGTCTCCACCATGGTCGTCGAACGTCAGTCGGCCGAGGTCGCCCTGCTCAAATCCCGAGGCGCAGGGCTCGGTCACATCATGTCAATCTCGACGCTTGAGGGGTTACTGCTCGTCGCACTGGCCATGGGGCTGGGCCCGCTCGTGGCCCGCGAGGCGATTGCCTTGCTCGGATTCTCGCCCGCCTTCGAAGGCCTCACCGGCGGCGCGCGTCTCAGCGTCGCTCTCGACGGCGAGGTCTACATCTGGGCCGCGATTGGCGCCGCGCTCAGTTTCATCGCTCTGATCTGGCCTGCCTGGAGATCCAACCGGGCCACCGTTGTCCACTTCGCGCGCTCCACCTCGCGGCCTGAGGACAAGCCCGTCTTCCAGCGCTACTACCTCGACCTCGTCGTGGTCGGCGTCGGCGCACTGCTCTTCTTCCAACTCCAGGAGTCGGGCTCGCTCGTCACCGAGGACCTGTTCGGAGGGCTGCAGCAGGACCCGCTCCTGCTGATCGCACCGGCCGTCTTCGTGGTCACCGTCGCGGTCCTCTTCCTGCGCCTCTTCCCGCTGCTGCTCAGGGTGTTTGGCGGCATCGCCCGCGTTCTCGGCGGGGCGTCGATGCAGATGGTCCTCTGGCACCTGACCCGCGCCCCGGTCCAGCCCGGACGCCTCGCCTTGCTGCTGATCATGGCGACATCGCTGGGTATGTTCGGCGGCACCTTCGGCGCCACCCTGGACAAATCCTTCGACGATCGCGCCGCCTATCAATCCGGGGCGCAACTCCGTCTCGCCGATCTGCGCAGCGCCGGCGCTTCCGTGCAGATGATCGAATCCGACCTCGACGAGGCGCCCGGCGTCGGTGAAGCATCCGTCGTCCTGCGCACCAACGCCTCCTTCTCACGCGGCGCGCTCGACGTGACCGACGCCACGGTGCTCGGCGTCGACCCCGACTCATTCTCCGATGTGCTCTGGTATCGAGAGGATTTCGCCGTCGAGGACATCAGCTCGCTCGTCAGCCGCGCCGCCGGACCTGAGTTCGAAGTCGAAGAAATCCGCATTCCCGCCGAGGCCAACTTCGTTGGCATGTGGTTCTGGTTGCCGCAAACAAGCGGCGTGATCAATCCCAGCCTGCGCTTGATCGACGACGACGGCCGTTACCGCGACGTTCGGCTCGTAGGTCTGCCCCGCGGCCGCGGCTTCGGCATCGGCGCAGAGCAGCCCGAAGGCTGGCGCTTCCTCTACGGCGATCTCCGCCAGGGACCGGGCGCGCCTCATCTCGGACCGTGGTTCCTGCAAGGCATCTCGATCCGTACGGCCGGCTCGACCAACTTCTCCGGCACCGTGGGCTACGACGCCATCCAGTACAGCACCCAGACCGAAATCCCCGAGAACATCATCGAGGTCGGGTTCGACAACGGCATCATCATCGAGAGCTTCGAGCGCCAGGGTCGATGGACCGTACTCACCGACACGACCCGCGAGGGCCCGCTTCCCGACGACGCACGGCTGTCAGCCGAGCAAGCCTACGACGGCGACTTCGGCATGCGTTACGTCTGGAATCGCCAGGTCCGTACCGGACTGCCGCGGGGCGTCCGGCTCGCCGGTCCCGACGCCCCGGTGCCGGTCATCGTCAGCCGCGAGTTCCTCAGCGAAGCCTCCCTCGACGTCGGAGCCATCGTCCGGCTCAACCTTTCCAGCGTCTATGTCCCGGTCGAGATTGTGGGCAGCTTCGATCTCTTCCCCACCTGGGACCCCGAGGACGCACGCTCGCTGATCGTCGCCAACCGCGATTACCTCTTCTACCGCGTCAACCGCAATCCGGCCACGGTCGGCGCGCTCTCACCCAACGAGGTCTGGATCGAACCGACCGGAGAGGACGGCCTGCGCCAGCTCCGCACCTGGCTCGAAGTCACCCCGCCCTGGCGCCACGACGCCTTCGATGTCGACGCCATCCGCAACCTGCAGGACGAAGACCCGCTCGTCGCCGCCGGCTGGGAGGGCCTGCTCTTCCTCACCTTCATCGCCATCGTCCTGCTCGCCGCGCTCGGCTTCCTCGTCGCTTCAGTGCTCGTCGCCCAACAACAACAGGGCGAGTTCGCAGTGCTCAGAACGGTGGGCTTCTCCCTACCCCAAGTGCTGCTGGTCGTGGGCATCGAGAAGATCCTGATCATCGCCGTCTCGATGGCGCTCGGTACCGCCGTCGGCCTCCAGCTCGGCACGATGATGCTCGAGTTCGTCGGCTTCGTCGAGACCGGCGAAACCGTTCTGCCGCCCTTCGTCACCGTCACCGACTGGGCCACCATCGGCGGCGCCTACAGCGTGCTCGGCCTCGTCTTCCTCGGCGCCATCGGCATCATCGTCGCCCTCTACATGCGCATGACCATCGGCCAAATCCTCCGCATCGGCGCCGACTAGCGGTCGTGCTGCTTTTCGCGGTTGGACTCGGACAACTCACGCTCGAGTCGCTGTTTCTGCTCCGCAAACTTCGCCAAGATTAGACCCCGTATCCAGTTGCTGTCAGAACGATTAGTGGCATCCGCCATCTTTCTGACGGCTGCCTTTTCCGATGGCTTCAGTCTGACATGCACACTTTCGGTGAGTTCTGCCATGGCTTGCTCCCTTCAGTCACATCAAGTGATCCCAATTCTCTCCACATGTCAGCTAAGCGCCACCACAGCGAT
>JAPPBK010000134.1 GCA_026705105.1 Chloroflexota bacterium
ATTCGTACGTGGGCATAAGATCGTTCCTCCCTTGAGGATGCGGTTCGCTGCTGGTGCTGTCGGTCATATCTTACGACTGATACCGGCATTGCTCGCAGTTGACGCTGACTGGAGCGGAGAGACCACCCGAGGAGTAGTTCGATGCCCGACCTTCGAGACTATTGCGACCGACTCTGGCGGGGCGAGATTGACATCATCCATGACGCGCACCCCGTGACGTCGACCTGGAACAACCGCGAGGCGGAGGAGCTGGACGACGGCTTTCTCTACATCAAGTCGGCCGCCTCGATGAACACGATCGACACGGGCGACGGGCTGGTCATGCTCGACACGGGCACGGCGCGAGACGCCGAGGGCCTCTACAACTCGGTGCGCGACTGGCGTCGAGACACCGCACTGCGCGCGGCGGTGTTCTCGCATCACCACGTCGATCACATCTTCGGCGTCGACAGGTTCGACGCGGAGGCCGAGACCCAGGGTCGGCCGCGGCCGACGGTCTACGGGCAGCGGCATATCCCGGCGCACTTCGACCGCTACAAGCGGACGGTCGGCTACAACACGGCGATCAACTCGCGGCAGTTCATTCGTCCGGGCATGGACGCGATGCAGGTGCGGTTGCCCTGGCCGGATGAGTTCCGCTATCCGGACGTCACCTTCGAGAATCAGATTCGCTTCACGGTTGGCGAATTCACATTTGAAGTTACGCATACGCGGGGCGAGACCGAGGACGCGGCCTGGACCTGGATTCCCGAGAAGCAGTGGCTGTTTCCCGGCGACCTGTTCATCTGGGCGGTGCCGAACGCGGGCAATCCGCAGAAAGCCCAACGCTGGGCGGGCGAGTGGGCGGCGGGTCTACGGCAGATGGCGGGCAAGGGCGCAGAGGTGATGTCGCCGGGACACGGACTCCCGATCTTCGGCGCCGAACGGATCGCGGAGGCGCTCAACGACACGGCCGACCTGCTCGAGTCGATTGAGAACCAGACGCTGGCGATGATGAATCTCGGCTACACCCTGGATCGGATCCTGCACGAGATCGAGATGCCCGAGGATCTGTTGGCCAAGCCCTGGCTGACGTCTGCGTATGACCACCCGGAGTTCATCGTGCACAGCGTCTGGCGATACTTCGCCGGCTGGTACGAGGGCGAGCCGGATCGTCTGCTGCCCGCGCCGCGCTCGGCCGAGGCGGGCGAGTGGGTGGCGCTCGCCGGTGGTCTGGAACCGGTCCTGGAACGGGCGCGAGCGCACATGCAGAACGGCAATCTGCAGATGGCCTGTCACCTGATCGAGGGCGCGGCGCTGGCCGCGCCGAACAGCCCGGAGGTTCATCAGCTGCGCTCGGAGATCTATGACGCCCGGGCGAACGAGCAGGACTCGTCGATGGCGCGCGGCATCTTCTCGTTCGCGGCGTCGTCGAGCCGGCACGGCAAGCGGGACGTGTTCAATCCGTAGCCACGATTCCGGCTTCCTCGCACGGACGCCGCAGCCGGCCCCGACGAACAGGAGCTACTGGCGAACGGGGGCTAGCCGTCGCTCGGGTCGTCGCCGGCGAGTTGCCGCAGCATGGTCGTGGGGTGGAACGCCTGCCAGGCGAACCAGAAGTGGTCGGAGTGGACGACGCGGGTGAGCTGGGCGCCTTCGAGCGGACCGGCGAAGGCGCGACCGAAGATGTCCCAGGTGGAGCCGGTTTGCTCGTCGATGAAGCTCTGGCCGCTCGGGTCATCGGGGTTCGGCTGGAATGCCAACCTGCGACCGTCGAGTGAGGTCTCGAACACAGCCGTCGCGCCGATCTGGCGCGCGCTGCCGATCACGCTGGCGTCGAGCGCGGAACGTGCGCCGGGAGTCCAGAACACGACCAAGTCGATGCCGTCGAACGAGTCGTGCAGCACGCGCTCGACCTCAAGCGCCGACCAGGCGTAGGCGATGGCTGCGCCGGACGGGCCCTCTATCGACACCACGCGCTCCGACGGCGGCAGGCGTGGATCGATGGATTCGCGGTCGAAGAAGACGCCATATGGGCCGCCGGTTTCGGGATCGTCGTAGTTGCGGTATGGATTCTGACCGTAGGCGCGGGGCCAGCCGGTCTCTCGCGAGAGAATGAGCGCGTCGGGGAAGGCGGAACGAAGCTGCCCGAAGCTCACGATGGAAGCGGGCACGTACTTGAGGCGCGCGCCGACCATGCGGCCGACGATGGCGCGGCCCGACGACTGTTGCCAGAGCGACTCCGTGTTGCGGTCGTACATGACCAGATCTGAGTTGCGCAGCAGTCCGGAGACACCGAACTGATAGATCTCCTCGCCAATCTGCGACTCGAACGCGATCGCCGTATTGCAGAGCGGACAGAACGTGACCGTGACCGGGACTCCGCCGACAACGTCGTTGACGATCTCGTGCCAGGTGAGGATTTCCAACGGGTACCCGCGCACATGGCCGTTGACATTGATCTGAACCAGGGGGATGTGCTCTTCGTAGTAGGTCGACGCCTCGGCCTGGGTGACGTAGCGCGGTCCCGTGAGCGCCGGGATTGCGTCGCGGACGGCGCCCCGGAGGAGCTCGTCGAACTCAATGATGCGGATACCCCACTCGGTCGACCAATCGTGACCGTAGACGGGGTGCCGTCGGTCGTCGCGGATGATAGGGATGCCCTCCGCGGTCTCCGTCGCATCCAGGGGCAGGAAGGTGGGACGTTGCGCGCCGACGGTGGCTGGCTGCCGATCCTCTTGGTCCTGCTGCGCCTGCTGAGTTCGCTGCGCTTGCGCCGCCTGTTGGGGTTGCGCCGTGTCTTGCGCCGGCGATCCCGACTCGTCCGGCTCGGCTGATGCCTGCGCTTGACCTTGCTGCGCAGCCGATTCCTCGGCGGGCTGTGCGGAAGCCCGCGCTTCCTGAGCGTCTGTTTGCTGCTGAGACTGGACCTGTTGGATGTCGTCGGCGCATGCGGTACCGGCGAGCAGCAGGCCGAATCCCGCCGCCAGAGCCAACAGTCCAATGGCTCGCGCCCGGCTCGCCCTTCGCAGGGAGTGCAGGGAGTTTCGTATGCTCTGCATCAGATTGAGCATATGCGGAGTTGGAGCATGGTGGACGAAGTGAGCGCCGGCCGGGAGCAGGATCACCGCGCGGTGCTTGAGGCGAACCGGGCGTTCTACGACGCGTTCAACGATCGCGATGTGGAAGCGATGGCCGACCTCTGGTTGCGCAGCGACGAGGTGACCTGCATTCATCCGCACCGCAATGTGACCATGGGGCACGCAGACGTGCAGCGGACCTGGCGGGCGATCCTGACCAATCCCGACCAGCCCAAGATCGTGTTCGCGGCGGAAGAGGCGCGAGTCGTCGGCGATATCGGGATCGTGGCCGGTCGCGAGGTTGTGGCCGGCGTTCCGATCGTGGCGACGAACATCTACCAGCGCTCGCAGCGCGCCGACCTGACCGATAACGCGGATACGCCGGGCGGCACCTGGCTGCTGATTCACCATCACGGCAGTCCGGTGCTGCACACGGACTGACGCACTGACGCAGAGGAAGGCGACGACCATGCCCGTCACGCTTGCCAGAGGCGACCAGGCGCCGGACTTCGAGCTCGCGGACCAGGACGGCACGGTCCACAAGCTGGCCGACTATGCGGGACAGACGGTCGTGCTCTACTTCTATCCGCGCGACGACACGCCAGGATGCACGAAGCAGGCCTGCTCGTTCCGCGACGAGATGGACGAAATCCAGGCGGAGGGCGCGGTCGTGCTCGGGGTCTCGACGGACGACGCGGAGTCCCACCGGAAGTTCATTGCCAAGCACGAGCTGAACTTCCCGCTCTTGGTCGACAGCGAGGCCGAGGTGTCGACGCGCTACGGCGCCTGGGGCGAGAAGGTGTTGTACGGGCGCAAGAGCATAGGCATGACGCGTGCTACATTCGTCATCGGACCTGACGGTGCGCTGACTAAGGTCTGGAAGCGCGCCAAGGCCGCAGAACACGGCCAGGCGGTCCTCAAGGCCCTGCGGACGGGCCGTTGACAGATTCGTCCGCCTAGAGCGAGTCCGGTATGTCCCGTTTAGTCAAGTTGGCGCTTGGCGCCCTGATCGCGCTGTCGCTTGCGGCGGTGCTTGTCGTCGGCTGTTCCGATGACGAGCAGTCGCAGCAGCAACAGCAGCAGGCGCAGCCTGAGCAGCAGCAAGAGAGCGAGGCGGCAGCGCCGTCGCAATCCAGCGCTGCCCAGGAGCAACAGCAGCAGCAACAAGCGCAGCCGCAAGCCGTCTCCGCCGAGCCGCTCAAAGTCGTGACTTCAACGCAGATCATTGCCGACTGGGTGCGGCAGATCGGCGGTGACCACGTCGAGGTGCAGGCGCTGGTGCCGGCCGGCGCCGACGTGCACACGATCGAGCTAAGCGTCTCGGACATCCGCGCGGTCGCCGGTGCGGACCTGGTGATCATCAACGGAGCGGGACTGGAAGCCTCCTATCAGGACGCCATCCTTGAGAACTCCGACCACGTGCTTGACCTCGCCGAGGCGATCGAGAACGCCGGCCTCGAACTCGCGCCGTTCAGCGAGGCGATGGCTCACCATGATGACCATGATGGGCATGACGACGAGGACGAACACGCGCACGAGGACGATGACGATCACGGGCATGATGACGAGGACGATCACGGGCACGAAGACGAAGACGGGCATGACCACGACGATCACGGCGCTGCCGAGGCCATTGGTCGCTTGATCGTTGCCGACGCCCTGGAAGCGCATCTGTCCGTCATTGATCTTTCGACCGAAGAAGTAGACAGCGGAGTCTTCGCGGTCGCCGCGCCCGGCGCGACCGTCTACCCCAGCCCCACCCACCGCTTTGCCATCGTCCTGGCTCGAGGGCCAGAACCGGACGACGACCGCATCCACATCTTCGACGGCGGCATCTTCCTGGTCGAGCACGGCGACCACTACGACCTGGTCAGTGAGCCCGTCTCGCGCCACTCGCTGGAGATCGCGGAAGAGCTGCCGATTCACTACGTCAACAGTCACGGCTGGACTTCTATCTTCGCCGACACCAACGGTCATGTGATCCTGATCAACGAACACGATCTGACCACGGCCCAGGGCGACTACGAACCGATCGTGCTCGAGGCCGGGCCGCATCACGGCGCGGCGCTGGTCATGACTGACGAGCACGTAGTCGTGACGACCAAGAATCCCGACGATCCGAATGACCAGCTGCCTGTCGGCGTTGAGGTCTGGACGTTCGACGGCGAGGTCGTCTACGACGCCAGCAACCGCTCCTGTCCGGGCATGCACGGCGAAGCGCACAATGAGCATGGCGCAGTCTTCGGCTGCGCCGGCGGAGTGCTCTTCCTGCACGCACACGACGGCGAGTACGAGCACGAGTTCATCGCCAATCCGCCGGAGATGCGCGAAGGATCTCGAGTCATGGTGGTCTACGGTCACCACCAGGGCGAGCATTTCTTCGGCCATGCCTTCAACTTCGGCAGCGAGGGCTTCGCCGACGATGGCATCTGGCTTGTCGACGTGGCGCACGGCGAAATGCGCCAGGTGTTCAGCGAGACAAGCGTGGTGCCCTCGATATTCTCCAGCGATGGCGAGCAGTTGTTCGTGCTCGGAGCCGACGGCGTGCTGCACGTGCTGGACGCGCATGACGGCGACTTGGTCGCGACGATGGATCTGGTCGAGCCCACCGAGGCGGGGCCCGGCGAGGCGGCAAACCCCGCCATGGTCGTCGTCGGCGAGTGGCTCTACGTCTCGGACCCGAACGCCGGCCATGTCCTTGCGGTCCATCTCTCGCACATGGAGATCGAGGAGGAATGGCACGTGGGCGGCGCGCCGGGCACGCTGGCATTCGTCGGCGTCCTTGATCGGGACGGCTCGCCACACGCCGGCCACGACGAAGACGAGATGCACGACGAGGACGAGCACGACCACGAGCAGGATGAGGAACACGAGCACGAAGACGAGCACGAGGAAGACGACCACGGGCACGCCCACCATCACGGTGACGAGGACCCGCACTACTGGTTCGACACCGATCTTGCCTCGGTTGCCATCGCCGCAATCGCCGATGAGCTCAGCCACCTGAGCCCGGACGCTGCGGACGTCTTCAGCGACCGACTCGAGGACTACCTCGCCGAGATCGCGGAAGCCGACGCCGAGGTGCGGGAACTGCTTGCGGGCATCAGCGACAGTCAGCGTCTGCTGGTCACGTTCCACGACGCGTTCGGCTACTTCGCCCGTCGCTACGGCCTGGAAGTCGCCGGCTTCGTCGTTGAAGGGCCCGAGCAGGGCGTCAGCGCCGAGGCATTGGCCGAGCTGATCGAGCTGATCGAACACGAGGGCGTGGAGACGATCTTCCACGAGCCGCAGTTCGACGCATCAATCATCGACACCGTGGCCGAAGAGAGCGGCGCCAAGCGCGGCATCATTTGGTCGCAGCCGACCGAGGACAACCCGACCTACATCGGCATCCTGGTCGGCAACGCGCGAGCGATCGCCGAGCAGTAGCCGGACTTCCGGTACGAACGCAAGGGCGCCCACTGTGCATGCAGTGGGCGCCCTTCTTTGTGTGCTGCCAGTAACTCCATCGCAGCATCAAGGGCATCGGCACGCGAGTCGAGCGCTTGCTATGTCTGCGCCTTGATCTGGACCCGCCCACCAACTCGAACCTGGACGTTGAGGTCGTGGCCGTCCAACATGAGCATGCCGACGAGGGGGGATGCCGCCTGTCGCGTCGGCCTCAATGTCTCTCGATTGACCGTCCCACAGAATCGTGGCCTCGTAGACGTCAAATGTCTCCACGGCTCCGTTGGCCAAGGTCGCCCGACTCGGACCGACGAACGGCAAGGCCATGTCGGCGACAAGCTCCGCCGGCAAGGTGAGAAAGCCGTTGTATCCAGTGTCAATCACGGCTTCAACCTCGAGCGTTCGGCCGGTTGGGTGGCTCAGGGACAGGGTGATGACGGCTTCATGATCAGCATTGACGACTCCCTCAATCACTCCGTCCTCCGCGAGGATCCACCGCCGAAGTGTCTCAGGGTGGAGCGTCCGACACGCCTCAACCAGACATCGGCTTCCGGCCGTCGCTCTCGCAGCCCCCTGGCTGCCAACCGCGCGGTGTCGGCGAGGGCGTAGTCGCCACTGGCCACATCAATGGCAATGACATCTCCGAGGTGGGTCGGCTCGACCTGTGGGCGGATGTCCCGCTCGTAGATCTCGTCGCCCAACCGCGCGATTTCATCTCGCGGACGATTCGGCGTCCGTACATCTGAATCCTGCATCAGACTTCCGTTCAGTGCCTGGCGTCGTCGTCTTCATGTTATCTGCGACTGCGACGGGATGCGGCACCATCGGAAGGCCTTAGCCTGAGCGCATGCCGCCGACTGCGTCGAAGGACCACCTGATTTGGGTCGACCTGGAGATGACCGGGCTCGACCCGGAGCGGGACGTGATCATCGAGACGGCGGTGCTAATCACGGACGGCGACCTCAATGTGATCGCCGACGGTCCGGAGATTGCGATTCAGCGCTCGGCGGAAGAGCTGAGCGTGATGAACGAGTGGAATCGGCGAACGCATCACGGCTCGGGGCTGATCAAACGGGTGCGTGCATCGGAGGTGACGGTGGAGCAGGCAGAGGCGGAGATCCTGGAGTTCGTCCAGACGTGGACGGTCGAGGGGAAGTCGCCGTTGTGCGGCAATTCGGTGCACCAGGACAAGCGTTTCCTCTATCGCGAGATGCCGCGCCTGGTCGATTGGCTGCACTACCGGATCATCGACGTCTCGACGGTCAAGGAACTCGCGACGCGCTGGTATCCGGACCTGGAGAAGTTCGCCAAGCAGGAGCGGCATCGGGCGCTGGAGGACATCCGCGAGTCGATTGCCGAGTTGCGCTGGTATCGGGAGCAGATCTTCAAGTCCGGCGGCTAACCGGTTCCGCCGCGCGGTGAGAAGCGCTCACCAACCCGGCAACACGCGCCCCAGCAAACGTCGCCAACCCGACAGCACGCACCCCACGAGGCGTCTCCGGCCAGGCAGCACGCGCCCCAACAGATCCGGGCGGTTCGCCGCCAGCCGGTCGACGTGGTCTCGGCGCCTTCGGGCAGCAGGAACTCCAGCGATGGCAGCGTCGCCCGCAAGCCGTGCGGGCTCAAGACGAACGACAGAATCATTAACAGAACGGACGTCAGCACGATCGATGGGCCGGCGGCCAGGTCAAAGTGAAACGACGCGTACAGGCCGAGCACTGTCGAGATCATCCCGATGAGGATGGCAAACAGCATCATCAGCTTGAATCGCCGCGTGAGCAGCACGGCGGTCGCGCCGGCTGCGGCCGCCGTG
>JAPPBK010000257.1 GCA_026705105.1 Chloroflexota bacterium
CTCGAAGTACTGGATGTCCTCCAGGAGCCAACCCACGCCGCCGAAGACGATCAAGGTGATGCCTGCGCCCAGCACCTGGTCGGTGAACACCGCGCCGGCCGCGGTGATCATCAGCCCTGCCGCAAACAGCAGCGGCATCACGCTGGGCGGCGGCATATGAATGCCGGGCGGTGGAGAGACGTCGGGCATCACCTTGAGCGGATGCTGGCGAAACTCGGCCGGGCCGCCCGCCTCGAAGTAGCCCATGTCTTCCATGAACCAACGCGCGGCGCCCAACACAATCAGGGTGATCCCCACGCTCAGCAGCTCGCCGACGAAGATCGCCCCGGCCGCCATTACGATCAGACCCAGGGCGAACAGGATCGGCGCCAGGCTTGGCGGCGGCAGGTGCGACTCCGGCGTGTCATGCTCGCCTGCGCCATGTTCGTCTTCCAGGCCCGAGGCCAGCGCCAGGGTGGCATCGGGCTGCGGCGCCGGCGCGGCGATGGCCGGCACGTCGCCGCTGCGGTCGGCGGGCGCCGGATTGAGGTATCCATCCACGACGCGCATACGCTCGTTGCGATAGGCCATCGGCCTCAGCGCCGGCGGCAACAGTCCGGCGATCGGTTTGAGCAGGTCGGGCCCGCTGTAGGCCTCCTGCAGGTCGATCCCGAAGCCGGCCGGCCGCTGACGGTAGATCATCAGCTTGTGCAGCTTGATCCCGTTCATTCGGCACAGGCGAATCGCCCGGCCGCTCTGTCCCATCGGCACGTAGAGGATCAGCGGCGCAGCCTGCGCGAGCGGCTTCCAGCGCTCGACCGCCGTGTCGTTGGTCACTTCATGCGTCAGCGCCAGGTCGGCGGCCAGGGCGACGAAGTGCCCGGGCTCGTCGGTGACCACGATGTCCGGGTAGAGCCAGCCGCCCGACCTCACCCGCACGCCCAGTTGCTCTTCGGGAAAGTTCGTGGTGAATTCGCGATCGGGGAACTCGTCGTTGGGATAGGCGTACGACGCCTCAGCGATCTGCTGAAGGACGCTCGCTCGCTTCTGCCTCGCCGACTCCAGCGTGGGCATTGCCGCCTGTTCGCCTCTCGCTCACGCACGCCGCAACCCTGTGGCGCGGTCGATCTCAAATCCTACCCCAGCACTGAGACAGAGGCTATCCCGTATCCGGCGAACCCGAGAATCGGGCCGCACCGCGATCAGTCATGGATGGACTGCTGCGGCTGATTGATCGGGATGTAGCGGGGTCGATAGATGGCGACGCCGCGACCGTTGCGCGCGCGCGTGCGTTCATCCACGATCTGCGCGCCGATACCGGAGATGCGCGACCAGCCGAACAGCGTCGTGTAGTAGTCGGGGTCGGTGAAGCCCAGCGCGTTGACCAGGCTTCCCGAGATCAGATCGACGTTGGGGTACGGATTGGAAACCTTGGGGTTTTCCTTCAGCGCGCGGATGCCGCCCTCGCGCACCGCTTTGACCGCCTTGAACCAATGATCGTCCGGGCAGAGTTCCTCGCCGACGCCGAGCTGCACCTTGGCCCGCGGGTCTTCCTGGCGCAGCACCGCGTGGCCGAAGCCGAAGATCAGACCGCCGTCGGCCAGGCGCTGTTTCAGAGTCTGATAGGCCACCTCGGGGTCCTCGGTGTCGACTTCGCGGACCATCTTGAAGGCGTCCTGGTTCGCCATCCCATGGCGCGGACCGGCCAGCGCGTTCATGCCCGACGCCATCGAGCGGTACATGTCGGCCAGGCCCGACGCGACCGCGCGGCCGGTGAAGGTCGAGAGGTTGCCGCCGCCGTGATCGGCGTGCAGGTTGTAGTAGACCGACAACAACCGCGTCAGCGCGGCTTCGTCGCCGCCGGGCATGCCCAGCATGTGGACGAAGTTGTTGACATAGCCGCGAGACGGCTCGGACGGAATCCGCCCGCCCCAGCCCTCGCGCTGGCGGAAGATCACCGCCAGCGCGGTCGGAATCCGCGCGACCAGGTTCAGCGCATCCTCGTAGTAGTCGTCCGTCTTGCCGGTCATGCCCAGGATCTGGATCGCCGCACAGAACAGGTCCATCGGGTGACCCGACATCGGCATCGCCGCGATCGCTTCCAGCGCCTCCGCGGAGACTTCCGAGCGTTCGGCGATGTCGTCGGCCACGCCCTGGCGTTCCGCGTCGGTCGGCAGCGTCTTGTTGAACAACAGGTGAATGATGTCCTCGGCCGGCAAGAAGGCGAGTTCAGCGATCGGGTAACCGACGTAGGAGACGCCCTCTTGCGGATCGACGTAGCTGGTCTCGCAGGTGCCCACCGGATAGCCGCGCAGGCCGGTATCGAGGTGGTCGTTGGTGATCGTGAACTCAATGGTCGGCATGTCGGTCATCGTCGTCACTTTCCCCGCGCGCACCGAGAGAGAACAGATGCATGCCGCTCCCCGATGCGCGAAGGGCGCGGCTGATCTCGCTCTTAGGGAATCTCGCTTCCGCCAGCAGCCATACCGGCCGGACGGGGCCGATCAGCCGTTGACGGCAAGCAACCGGAACCGTTTGCGCCCGCTGGGAGCCTGGATTTCTATCTCCCGCCCCGCAGCTTTGTCCAGCAGTCCGCGGCCCAGGGGACTCTCGACCGAGATCCGCCGCGCCGCCGCGTTCGCTTCGGTGGTTCCGACCAGAGTGTACTCCTTCGCATCGCCAACCATGCCGTCCGACTCGTCGATCTCCACGACCGAGACCCGGCTGCCCAGCTTGGCTCGGCCGGTTTCGCGTTCCTCCCGGACCAGGGCGTGCGCAATCTGGTACTCGATCTCGTCGATTCGCGACTTCAGCCGTTCCTGGTACTCACGGGCGGCCTCGAGCGGCGCGTTCTCGCGGATGTCCTTGTCCTCGCGCGCGGCGGCCACCGCCTGCACCGCCTCCGGCATCTCCGCCTGTAGCTGACCCAGTTCTTCGTGCAGGTGCTCCAGGCCGGACGCGGTCATCTCGAAGATCTTCGCCTCCTCGTGCTGGAAGGCCGAGGCGTCCCGCACACCAGTGGTGGCGCGCTTGATCCGCAGGAAGTTGCCCAGATTCTGCGGCTCCGCCTCGCCGCCGGCGCCGGTCGTCATCGTGTAGCGCTTCTTCGAGCAGAAGCGCAGGAACTCCTTGACCGGCTGCAACCTGGCCACCGGATCCATCGTGTTCGAACCGATCGTCTCCTGAAAGCCCTCCATCGACTTGGGCGACAACTCGGTCACGGCGGTGCTGGGGCCGAAGTGCCAGAGGAACCGCGTCACCGCTTCGCGCGCGGCCTCGTCGAAGACGTAGGCGCCACGCTTCGGGGCGGCCGCGCCCGATGCCTTGCGCCGCGCCCGCTTCGCTTCGCGATCCTCTTCCCAGGCGAAGTACTCCATCACGGCCGCATCGAGCGTCAGCGGCGGAACCGCCACCGCGACCCCGCCAGCGGAGTCGGACTCCGGCTGGTCATCCAGCAGCTCGGCCTCGCCCTCCACGACATCGTCTGTCGCGTCGTCCGAAAGCTCGTCCACGGCATCGGTGGCCACTGCGTCGTCCAGGATTGCCATGCGTCGTCTCCCACTCTCCAACCAGTGGTTGGTCCATCAACGTCGACATTGTTGTCACGGTTGCCACGATTGACACGCGAACCGACCAGACCATCCGGCCACGCCCGCGCCTCTATCCTAACTCCCCAGCCGATGACCGACCTGCCTGCACCGGACCAGATCAGCCGCGCGCTTGATCGTGCAGGCCTGCGTTATGTCCATGCGCTGAGACCGGACCTCGCCGATCAACTCAGCCAGTGGCTCATCGCCCTGCGCGCCTCGACCCGCAATCTGACCGCTATCCGCGACCCTGAGCAGGCGATCGAGCGGCACGTGATTGAGCCGCTCCTGGGGCGGCACCGCCTGATCGCCGCCGATATGCCCGTGCCGCACGGCCCGCTGATCGACGTGGGCAGTGGCAACGGCGCGCCCGGCCTGCCCTTTGCGCTCTGCGAACCGCAACGGGCCGCAACGCTGCTCGACTCGCGCAGCGGCGCGACGGCCTTTCTCAGCGCAGTCGTCGAGCAGATTGGCGTGAGCTCGATCACGGTCATCAACGAACGAGCCGAGCGCACCGCCCACACCGAACTCAGGGAGCACTTCGCGCTGGCCCTCAGCCGCGCCACGGCGTCGCCAGGGGTCGCGCTCGAGTTGACCATCCCCTTCCTGCGCATCGGCGGGGTGGCGATGCTCTGGACGGGACTCCAGGACGCGGATGGCGTCAGCGGGCTCACCCTCGCGGCCGAGCGTCTGGGCGCCTGTTCCACTCCGCTGGACCCGCCCCGCGATATCCAGGTGTTCACCAAGGTCGAAGCCACCAATCCCGGCTATCCGCGTCCATGGAATCAGATTCGACGTCGCCCGCTGACGGATGCCGATCGCTGACGATCACTCGCCGCCTGCACTTGCCGCCTGGCTCTACCCTGAACGCTATGGGCCTGCCGCGAATCGATCCTGCAACGCCGGCGCACGATCCCGCTCCCTATCGACGCAACATCCGCGTCTACTACCTGTTCATGGCCTCAACCGGCTTCATGATCTTCCTGCCCATCTGGATCATCTACCTGATGAACGGCCGCGGGCTGTCTTTGACCGAAGTCGGCGTGTTCGAGGCGGTCTTCTGGATCACGATCATTGTCGCCGAGGTGCCGACCGGCGCCGTCGCCGATCGCTTCGGCCGCCGAGTCTCGCTGGCGCTCGGCGCCTGTCTGTTCGCGGTCGCAACCGTCATCTTCGCCATGGCGGACGACTTCTCTCTGCTCCTGGGTTCGTATCTGGTCATGGGTATTGCCATGACGTTGTATTCAGGCGCCGGCGACGCGTTTCTCTATGACACGCTGAGAGTGCTCGGGCGGACGCGCGAGTATGAGCGCCTGGCCGGGCGCTCGCACGGAGTGTTCTGGGCGATGATGGTCGTCGCCACGGCCGTCGGCGGACCGATTTCGTACCTGATCGGCTACTCGGCCACAATCCTGATCTCCAGCAGCTTCTTCCTCGTCTCGGCCGTGTTTGCCTTGCTCATGCACGAGCCGCCCCGTCGCGAGTCCGACTTTCCGCCCGACCCGCTGCACGCTCCGCCTGCCGATGTCCAGCACAGCTCGGTCGATCCCTCGCGTGCAGGCCTGCCGATCTTCCACGAGATGGTCGAGGGATTCCGGATGGTCTGGCGGATTCGGCCCGTCCGCTACCTGGTGCCGTTCGCCGCGGTGATGATCGCCCTGTTCGACATGCCCCGCTTCCTGGTCCAGCCGTTCGTCGCCCAGCATGGACTCGATCCGCTGGCCAGCGTGGCCGACGGCTTCGTCTGGTCGGCGTTGCTGGTGCCCGCCTACCTGGGCTCGATGATCGGCATGCTTTCGGCAGGACAGTTGATGGCGAGACTCGGCGAACGACGCTCGTTCCCCGCCGTCTTGCTCTTCGGCGCGGTGTTCATGATTCCACTCGTAATCTGGAACCACCTGGGAATGCTCGGTGCCATCTTCCTGATCAGCATCGCCCAGGCAGTCGTGCGGCCCATCGCCAGCGGTTATATCAACCGGCGGATCGCATCCGATCAGCGAGCCACCGTGCTCTCGATTTTCTCGCTGATCGGCGGCGGCGCGATGGGCGTCATCCTGGTCATTGTCGTGCCCGCCGCCGACGCGCTGTCATTCCCGATCGCGTTCGGGATCGCGCTGGTCATGGTCGTCACGATCGGCGCGGGATTGTGGTACCTCTGGCAGTTGGCCCACCGCCGCGATCAGGCCGAGCGTCTCCGCCAATGGGCGCTGCCCATCGCCAAGCCGCAGGCCGTCAATCGCAGCGGACTCGAGGCGCGTCAACCGGATCCCCGAGCGGCCAACGGGCACAACGGAACCGGCGACGCCGACGTTGTGTACCCGACTGTGCAGAACCTCGACTGATCGGCGTCTCCAAGCTGGCGGGGCCGGCACGCGGATGCGTAGCATCAACCCCATTGGCGGTCGCTGACCGCCGCTTCGCGATCTCCCCACATGACTCAGACGCAACGCTACGCGCGCAACATCCCGATCTACTACTTGTTCCAGTTCGCCACTGGATTTCTGATCTGGGTGCCCGTCTGGATCATCTTCCTGCAGGACGAACGCGGACTCTCGCTCACCCAGGTCGGACTGATGGAGGCCGTCTTCTGGGTCTCGATGTTCATCGCCGAGGTCCCCACCGGCGCCATCGCCGACCGCTTCGGACGGCGCATCTCGCTCGCCCTGGGCGGCTTCATGTTTACCGTCGGCACCTTCATGTTCGTGATGCTCGAGAGCTTCGCCGGCCTGGCCTTGAGCTACGTGATCATGGCCGTCTCGATGACGCTCTACTCCGGCTCCGGACACGCCCTGCTGTTCGACACCCTGCGCACGCTGGGCCGGACCCGCGAGTACGAGAAGCACATGGGCCGCTCTGAGGCGATGATGACCGGCGCGCTGCTCGGCGCCGGACTCTTCGGAGGACCGATGGCCGGTCTCTGGGGACTCCAGACCGTCTTCCTGATCGGCGCATTCACGATGGCTTTCGCCGGCTTCATCGCCTTGCTGCTCCGCGAGCCGCCGCGCACGGAAGAGGAGTTCGGCGAAGACGGTCTCTTCGGCGCGCCCACCTCGCCCACCGACGCGGCCGCCGGCGACCACTCGCCGCAGGGCGTCGCGAGCTACATCCTCGAGGGGTTCCGTATCGTGCTCCGGCGGCGGCCAATCTTCTGGATCATCGTCCTTGCCGGCCTCGTCACCGTCGCCTACGAGATGCCTAACTTCTTCGTCCAGCCCTTCCTCCGACATCACGGACTCAGCCCCGAGGGCAGTTTCCTCGATGGCGCCGTCTGGAGCGCTCTGATCATCCCCGGATTCGCCGCCATGTCCGCCGGTTCGCTGCTCGCCGCACCCTTCGTGGCCCGCGTCGGCGAGCGCCGCGCCCTCTCAGTGCTGATCTTTGGCGGCGCATTCCTCTTCGTCCCGCTGTTGCTCTTCAATCACCTCAGCATCATCGCGCCGATCGCCATTCTCGGCGGCATTCACGCCGCGCTCCGACCGATTGCCACCGGCTACATCAACCGGCGCATTCGCTCCGACCAGCGAGCTACTGTGCTCTCGATCTACGAGCTGACCATGGCTGCGCAGATGGCAGTCATCGTGCCCGCGATCTCCGCCTCGGCCGACACCATCGACTTCCGTTTCGCCTACGGACTCTCGGTGGCCGTCGTGCTCACCATCGGCGCTGCGTTCTGGTTCGCCTGGCGACGATCGCACCGACGCGAACAGGCCGAAGCGGTGCGCAGAATCAGCGTCCGCCGAGCGCCGCAGGCTAACGGACTCCCGCTCAACGGGGCTCGCAACGGTCTGCACCACAATGGCGATCCGGGCGCGGCGCCATCCGAAGTCGTGCTTACGCGCCAGGATGGCGGGGCGCTCACGCGCCAGGATCGGGCGTGAGCGAATCGGCGTCGACCGATTCGGCGCCGACCAGCGCCTTCTGCCGCAACATCCCGCTCTTCTACGCGTTTCACTTCCTGTTCGGCTTCCACTTCTGGCTTCCCGTCTGGTTTCTCTTCCTGCGATCCGAGCACTTGCTCTCCTACACGCAAATCGGCCTCATGGAGGTGCTGTTCGGCATCGCCACGATCACCGCCGAAGTGCCGACAGGGGCGATAGCGGATCGGTTCGGGCGGCGCACGGCGCTTGCACTCAGCGCCTTTGGCTTCGCCGCGGGCATCGCCCTGTTTGCCAGTCTCGGCTTCCCGCTTCTCGTCCTGGGTTACGTGCTCATGGCCGTCACCCGCACGCTGCTTTCCGGCTCCGGCGATGCGCTGCTCTTCGACTCATTGCGCAGCATTGGCAGAACCGACGAGTATGAGCGGCACGCCGGCCGCGCCCGCGCCCTGGCCACCGCCTCACTACTCGTCGCGACGCTGTTCGCCGGGCCGATCGTGTCGTGGCTTGGGTTCCAGGCGGCCATCCTGTTCAGCGCCGTCGGCATGGGACTCGCAGGCGTCGCGGCGCTGCTGCTGCGCGAACCTCCCAGGCGAGAGGCGGACTTCGCCGACTCAATCGAGGCTTCGGACGAGCCTCCGGCACAGCGGCAAACGCTTCACGAGATACGACAAGCCGCGCGCATCGTCAGGACGGTCCGGCCGGTGCTCTGGACCATCCTCTTCAGCGCTGTGATGTTCGCAACCCTCGACCTGCCCGACTTCTTCAACCAGCCCTTCATCCACTCGCACTGCATCTACCCCGTCGATGCGCTGGACGCCGGTTACACCTACTCGGGGCTGATGCTGCCGACGATATACGTCCTCAACCTT
>JAPPBK010000284.1 GCA_026705105.1 Chloroflexota bacterium
CCGACCGCCGCACCGATCAACAGCTCGCGGTTGCGCTCCAGCACGGCGTCGCCAAGCACGGCGGCAAGCACCAGGATCGGCGACGAGGCCAGCACCGAGATCACGATGTAGGTCGCGAACCGCATCTGTGTGAGGCCCGCGGCGTAGGAGACGTAGTCGACGCCGGCGATCGGGAACAACCTCAGCACGATCAGCAGGCGGATACCGAGCCGTTCGCCCAGCTCGTCGATCTTGTCCACGGCCCGCTGCGAGGTCAGCCGGCGCAGCGCCGGTCGTCCCAGCCGCCTGGACACCCAGAAACAGATTGTCGAACCGATTGCCGTAGCCGAAATCGTGTAGAGAAACCCAAGCGCCGGACCAAAGACGGCGGCCGCGACCAGCGGCATTGGCGCGGTCGGCAGCGGCGCAAAGAGCATCGAAGCGGCGAACACGGCGATGTAGACGATTGGCCCCCAGACGCCGAATCCGTCGATCCACTCCTCGATTTCCGCCTGCTCCCAGGGGAACCAGCGCTCATAGGCAAAGTAGGCGCCGATCAGCAACGCGACGACCGCGATACCGAGCAATGCCAGCCAGGCCGCGCGTCCGCGGGTGATCCGCCAGTTCGTCATGTCGTCACTCTAGTTTGACCTCGCCTGCGTCCGACCCTGTCCTGTGCGTTAGTGTCGGAAGAAGCAACAGCGGAGGCAGTGGCCATGAGCGGCTCGACGGCGATTGATCGGGAGTTCCTGGAGAAGCACGCGGAGTCGGCGAGGCGGGCGGAAGAGGCTCGAACCATCTTTCCCGGCGGCGTCACCCACGACGCGCGACACTTCGACCCGTTCGGCATCACGGTCGACCGCGCCGTTGGCGCACAGAAATGGGACGCCGACGGCAACGAGTACATCGACTACGTGATGGGCCACGGCGCCCTGATCTTTGGCCACAGTCATCCGTACCTGGTCGAAGCGGTCACCGAACAAGTCGCCCGTGGCACGCATATGGGCGGCTCGAGCGAGCTGGAGCGCCGCTGGGCGCTGGCAATCAAGCGGCTGCTGCCCAGCGCCGAGAAGGTGCGCTTCACTTCTTCCGGCACGGAGGCGACGATGATGGCCGTCCGCCTGGCCCGCGCCGCCACGGGACGAGACCGTCTGCTCAGGCTGCGGCATCACTTCCACGGCTGGAACGACAGCGTGTTTGCCGCCGGTCGGACATCGGCCGGGCCCATCGCGGCCAACGGCCAACCCAATGCGATGCAGGAGTTGATTTCGGTCTTCGACCAGACGGACGTCGCCGGCATCGCCGAGGCGTTGGACACGCGCGAGTACGCGGCCGTGATCCTCGAGCCGACCGGTTACTCGTGGGGCACGTGCCCGCTCGATCCGTCGGTGCCGCAAGAACTGCGGGACCTGACAGAGCGAACAGGCACGATGCTGATCTTCGACGAGGTGGTGACCGGGTTCCGCGCCAGCTCGGGCGGTGTCCAGGAGCGGATCGGCGTTCGGCCCGACCTGACCACGCTGGCCAAGATCGCCGCCGGCGGACTGCCCGGCGGAGCGGTTGTGGGGCGCGCGGAACTGCTTGATCAGATCAGCTTCGACGCCGGCAGCGGCCGGGTTGCGCATCCCGGCACGTTCAACGCCAATCCGCTCTCGGCGGTCGCCGGCGAACGGGCCCTGCGGGCAATCGCCGAGGAAGATCCGCTGAGCATCGCCAACGAGCGGGCCGCTCAGTTGTCACGCGGTCTCAACCGGGCGCTGCTCGAGGCCGAGGCGCCCGGCTGCGCCTGGGCCGACGCCTCGATGGTGCACATCGTGCTGGGACAGAACCTCGACCGACCCGAAGACGGTGTCACCTGGGACTGGGAGCAGCACGGCGGCGCGAAAGCAACGTTGCCGGGAACGCCGACCGAGATCGCCTGGCCCTTCCGTCGGGCGCTGATCAACCACGGCGTCGACCTGATGGGCATGGGCGCACTGGTCTCTTGCGTGCACACGGAGTCGCAGATCGATTCGACCATCGACAGCTTCGGCGCCGCGTTAGCGGACGTGCGCCGGGCGGAGATTCTCTAGTCGCTCCGACGAATCGCTGCTTCTCAGGCCGGCCACGCTGTAACCGCGTCGCTAGCGCGGCAACGCCATTTGTGCGAATATTCACGTATTCTCCACCGTCAGCGCCTCTGTATGCATTGACGGTTTCAGTCAATGAGCCGAAAGAGATAGTCGCCGTCGATATGACCACGATTCAGCAGGCACACCGGGCGAGCGCGACCGACTATGCGGGCCTGTACGACCCGAGCAGCGTCCGCGATGCCTGCGGCACCGGCTTCATTGCTCGGTTGGACGGCGTGGCCACGCACCGGCTCGTGGAGCAGGCGGTCGAGGGCGTCGTCAGCCTGACGCATCGCGGCGCGGTCAACGCCGACCCGAACACCGGCGACGGAGCAGGCGTCACGATTTCGATTCCCTATGCGATTCTGCAGGACGACCTCGCGCGACTCGGCCACGCCGGCGTCGCCGATGACGATCTGGGCCTGGCGATGGTCTTTCTCCCGGACGAAACGGACGCGTCGCAGCGAGCAAAGACACTCATCGAGACAGCGGTCGAACGCAGCGGCCTCGACGTCATCGGTTGGCGCGACGTGCCCACCGACCCCGATGTGCTTGGTACTTGGGCGCTGCGCGATCTTCCCGATATCCAGCAGTTGCTGTTCTGCCGCCCTGCCGGACTGGCGGACGACGAGTTCTCTCGACGTACGTATCTGGCCAGACGGCGCGCCGACACCGAGATACGCGACCTCGGCGACGCGGATCCGGGCGACCATGCAGCCGAGACGTACATCGTCTCGATCTCGACCTCAACCGTCGTCTACAAGGGCCTGATGGTCGCGCCCCAGTTGAGCAAGTTCTATCCCGACCTGACCAATCCCGACACCGTCTCGGCGCTGGCGCTCTTCCACCAGCGGTATGCGACCAACACGCTACCCGACTGGAAGATCGCGCAACCGTTCCGCTACATCGCGCACAACGGTGAAATCAACACCCTGCTCGGCAACCGACTCTGGATGCAGGCCCGCGGGCCGGCCATGGAGTCGGATGTATGGGGCGAGGTAGTCTCGGAACTGCACCCGGTGCTGGGACAGGTCGGCTCCGACTCGCAGGCGTTCGACGAAGCGTTTGAGCTGCTTGTCGCCTCGGGGCGGAGTCCGCTGCACGCGATGATGATGCTCATTCCCGAGGCCTGGGAGCAGCTCGAGGACATGGATCCCGAGCTCAGGGGCTTCTACGAGTACCACGCCTGCCTGTCCGAGCCCTGGGATGGTCCGGCGGCGATGGCCTTCACGGACGGCAAGATCGCCGCGGCGGCGATGGACCGCAACGGTCTGCGCCCGGCCCGCTACCAGGTCACGCGCAGCGGTCTGGTCGTCATGGGTTCTGAAGTTGGGCTGATCGAGTTGGACCAGTCCGAGATCATCGAATCGGGCCGTCTGGGACCGGGCCAGATGGTCGCCGTCGACGTCGAGCGCCACGAACTGCTGCGCAACGACGACATTAAGCGCCGGCTCTCCACCGGGCGTCCCTACGCGCGATGGGTTGGCGACCACATGGGTCGGCTTGATCGCTCGGTGACCCTCAGCGCGTCCAGCATTCCACAGCCGGACGAGGGCGAGCTGTTGGCCCGGCAAATCCTGCACGGCTATAGCCGCGAGGAGATCGAGTACGTCCTCAAACCCATGGCGCGACAGGCCAAGGAACCGGTCGGCTCAATGGGCGATGACACCCCGCTCTCGGTCCTGCACGATCCGGCGCGTCCGCTCTACTCATACTTCAAGCAGAAGTTCGCGCAGGTTACCAATCCGCCGATCGACTCCATTCGCGAGCGCAACGTGATGTCGCTCGACACCTGGCTAGGCCGACGCCACTCGCTGCTCGAAGAGACCGCCGACGCCGCGCGGCTCGTTCATCTCAAGTCGCCGCTGCTGCTCAGCGACGACCTGCAGCGTCTGCTGGAGTTCACGTTGGCCGGTTTCTCGGCTACCGAGATCGAGACCTCGTTCCCGGTTGAGGACGGTCCGCCTGGCCTTGAAGCGGCCCTCGACGCGCTCTGCGACCACGTCGAACACGCCATCGAGGACGGCCACACGGTGATTGTCCTCAGCGACGAGCATGTCACAGCCGACCGCGTGCCGATTCCCATGCTGCTGGCCGTGTCAACCGTGCACCACCATCTGATCGTCAGCGGTCAGCGCATGTCGGCGTCGATCGTGGCCAGTTGCGGCGACGCCCGGGACGTTCATCAGATTTCCTGCTTGATCGGCTTCGGCGCCGATGCCGTCTATCCGCATCTCGCATTGCAAACTCTCGCCTCGCTCCAGGCCGAGGGCGAGTTCGACGACATGGAAGTCGGCGAAGTGATCGACCACTACGTCCAGGCGGTCGACTCAGGGATTCTCAAGATCATGTCCAAGATGGGCATTGCCGCCCGCGCCTCGTACCACGGCGCGCAGATCTTTGAGGCACTGGGAATCGGCCAGGCGGTGGTCGAACGCTCATTCCCGGGCACGCTCTCTCGCATCGGAGGCATCGGATACGAAGAGATTGGGGCGGACGCGATCGCAAGGCACGATCAGGCCTATCCGGCCGACGGTCTTGAGGCCGGCGGCTGGTATCGATACCGCCGGGACGCCGACTACCACGCCAACGAGCCGCCCGTCTGGCGGGCGCTGCATAAGGCCGTGCAGGGCGGCGGCGCAGAGCAGTACCAGATCTACGCCGAGCGAGCCAATAGTCGCCAGCCGACGGCGCTGCGCGACATGCTCGGTTTCGAATCGGACCGCGAACCTCTGTCGCTTGACCTGGTAGAGCCGCACGACTCGATCACGCCGAGGTTCAGCACCGGCGCGATGTCGCTGGGGGCGCTGAGTCCCGAGACCCACGAGGACATTGCGCGCGCGATGAACGCGCTCGGCGCAGCATCGAACACCGGCGAAGGCGGCGAAGACCCGAGACGGTTCCTGGAATCGGGCGACAAGTCCGACGCCAACTCGCACATCAAGCAGATTGCCTCGGGCCGTTTCGGCGTGACGCCCGCCTATCTGGGCAGCGCGAGCGAGATTGAAATCAAGATCGCCCAAGGGTCCAAGCCGGGCGAGGGCGGTCAACTTCCCGGCCACAAGGTGACCGCGTACATCGCCATGCTGCGTCATTCGACCCCCGGCGTCGAGCTGATCTCGCCGCCGCCGCACCACGACATCTACTCGATTGAAGACCTCTCGCAGCTCATCTACGACCTGAAGATCGCGAACCCTCGCGCCCGCGTCTGCGTCAAGCTCGTCGCCTGTGAGGGGGTTGGCACGATCGCCACAGGCGTGGCCAAGGCATACGCCGACGTCGTCCACATTTCCGGCGCGGACGGCGGCACCGGCGCGTCGCCGCTCTCGTCGGTCAAATACGCCGGAGCGCCATGGGAGTTGGGCGTCAAAGAGGCGCACGAGGCGCTGGTCGTCAACGGCCTGCGCGGACGTATCAAGCTACGCACCGACGGCGGCTTCCACACCGGCCGCGACGTGGTGGTCGCTGCGATGCTCGGCGCGGAGGCGTACGGCTTCGGCACCGCCGCGCTGGTCGCGCTGGGCTGCAAGATGGCCCGCCAATGCCACCTCAACACGTGCCCGGTTGGCGTCGCGACGCAGCGCGAAGACCTGCGAGCCAAGTACTTCGGCAAGCCTCAAATGCTGATCGACTTTCTCCTGCACGTCGCCGAGGAAGTACGCGTCATTCTCGCAGAGCTGGGCTACACCTCGCTCGAGGAGATCATCGGTCGCACCGACTTGCTCACGCAGATTCCGCCCCGCTCGGGAGAGCGGGCCAAGACAGTCGATCTCTCGCGCCTGTTGGCTCCGATCGAGGCCGATCCGTCCTTGCCTCGGATGCGAACCCAGGAACGCAACGACCGGCATGACGACCTGCGCCTCGATGACGAGTTGCTGGAGATGCTGGAGCCGCACATCGAGCGCTCGGAGCACATCTCGGCCAAGTTTGCGATCACGAACAAGCACCGCGCCGTCGGCGCGCGCGTCTCGGGGCGCATCGCTCAGCAATACGGCGATCTTGGCATGCAGCGCGGCACGATCGAGCTGCACTTCGCCGGTTCCGCGGGGCAGTCGTTCGGCGCGTTCCTCGTCCGTGGGATGAGGATGTTCCTGGTTGGAGAGGCCAACGACTACGTAGGCAAGGGCATGGCCGGCGGGATGATCGCGGTCTCGCCCAGGCAGGATGCCGGTTTCCGCGGGCGCGACGGTGTGCTGGTCGGCAACACGGTGCTCTACGGCGCGACCGGAGGCACGCTCTGGGTCGCCGGCCGGGCCGGAGAGCGGTTCGCGGTCAGAAACTCAGGCGCGCGTGCCGTGGTCGAGGGAGTGGGCGATCACGGCTGCGAGTACATGACCGGAGGCACGGTCGTCGTGCTCGGTCCGGTCGGACGCAACTTCGCCGCCGGCATGAGCGGCGGTACGGCATACGTCTGGGACGCATCGGGAGACCTTGACTCCCGTGTCAACCACGCCATGGTCGACCTGGAACCGGTGCGCGACGCGAACGACATCGCCATGCTCTTCGAGATGGTCGAAACCCACGCCGAGCGCACCGGCAGCCCGTTCGCAGAGGAAGTGCTCGGCAACTGGGAAGACGTGATCAGCCGGATGGTCAAGGTGATCCCGCGGGACTACCGTCGGGTGCTCCGCGAACAGGACGAAGAGCGCCGTCACGCGCTCGCGACGCAGGAGTAGCCGCGCGGCCGCGCGGCAGCACGCAAGGGTCGTTCCCTCGCTATCTGAGTTCAATCAACCTTGACAGGATCGTGAGTCTGCCGGTCCGCTTCGGCGCCGGTGCGAGCGACGGATCGATCGCGAGCGCCAACCGGCGCCGGAGGCCAGCAGCGTCGGCAAACGACGCGGATGCCGCGAGGTCGAGCGTCGTCAAACGCCGACCCAGACTGAAAACCACAAACACTGCGATCGACATCGCGGCGGCCGACGCGAGAATCCTCAGGAGCTGACTGTCGACGGGCGGCACAGGAATCGAGCCCGAAAGCGTGCGCTCCATTCGTTCTCGCCATGCGTCGCGGCGGCTGTCATCAGCTGCGACGGACTCAGCGACCGGCTGCGGCTCAAGCTGCGCCATGGAGTCCGGCTCGACGCCGTTGGCGCCATTGGCGCCGTTAGCTGCGGGTTCAGCAACGACCGGACCCCAGCCGTCCAGGGCGAGCACCGTGCTGCTCGCCTGCTCGCTTCCGGAGCCGAGGTCAGCTGCTTCGTGTCCGTTTGGCGTGGTCATGCGTGCTCCGCCTCATGCGCTGTCTGGATGTCGGCGCCGTTGCGTCGCCCAGGACGCAATCATCGGCACCGACTCGTGCAATCCGTTACCGCGTCCGCCGTTCGCCGACGCTTCGGCAGGCGAAGCGATCTCGGGGCGTGTTCCTACTGTAGGACCTTCGGCAACTGCAGTTCCTGCAGAGCCGGAGTAGTGGGAGGGCAACCGTCCGCTGTTGGGAGAGCCGATCGCTGCGCCTGATGGAGGTGCGCCGGATCGGTCGCCGCCGAAGACGCCTGACGGCGGACCGCCACGCGACGCCGGCACAGGGGCTGCGGTGGAAGTGCCGCCGCGAGGCCGATTCGCGGCCGCCATCGCCCGAGTCTCGGCCATCATCTCTTCCTGAGTCTGGAACCTGACCCTGGGCAGAACCACGGCAATGGCCAGTACGGCTGCCATCAGGATCGCGCCATACAGGAAGACATCGGTGACCGGCACGGCCAGTGCTTCACGCGCCGCCTGGATGACGGCATCGGCGGAGCCCGGCGACTGTTGTTCCAACTGCTGTCGGAATCCCTGCAACGCCTCGGGGTTGAGCAGGATCTCCGGTTGCTCCTTGAGTCGCTCGAATCCGTCCGGGAACGCCTTGCTCAACTGCGAGGAGAATCCGGACACGATCATTGCCCCGAATAGCGAGATGCCCATCGCCGCGCCCATCTGGCGGAAGAACTGATTGGTCGCCGTGCCGACGCCCAACAGCCTGAACGGCAGCGAGTTTTGCATCAGCAGCGAATAGAGCGGCATCAGAATCCCCATCGACGCGCCCATGATGAACATGTAGAGACGGGCCATG
>JAPPBK010000327.1 GCA_026705105.1 Chloroflexota bacterium
CTGGCCAGCAGACCTCCGGTGCAGGACTCCATCACCGCGATCGACAGGCCGCGATCCTTGAGCAGCGCCGCGACCGCCTCCTGGAACGTATCCTCGTCCGAGCCCCAAATCGCGTCGCCCAGCATCGAGCGAATCTGCTGTTCCGCCGGTGCGATGCGCTCGCGGGCGATGTCTTCATAGCTCGCCTTCGAGGCGAGCCGCACGTGTACGCCGTCGGCCTTGTGATAGACGCCGACGGTTGGATCCTCCGCATGCCGCAGATCGCCGAGCAGTTCGTCGAGCATCGACTCGCCGAGTCCGGTGGTCTTCAGCGTGCGCGAAATCAGGACGGTGCCGTCGGAGCGAGATTTGAGCCTCGGCGCGACATCGTTCTCCCACATCCCGGTCATCTCTGCCGGAGGACCGGGCATGGCGATGACGATCGCGCCGTCCTTCTCGACCCACCAGCCGGGTGCGGTGCCGCGCGGATTGGGGATCGACTCGCCCGAGGGAATGATCGTCGCCTGCTTCACGTTCTGCGCCGGCATATGCCCGCCGCGGCGTTCGAAGAAGTTGCGCAGATGCGCTTCCAGCTCCGGCACGACGTACGGCTCTTCGCCGACCGACTCGGCGATCGCGTCGCGGGTGATGTCGTCCTCGGTTGGTCCGAGGCCGCCGGTGAGGATGACGACATCGGAACGGCTTCTCGCCGTCTGAATCAGCTCGACCAGGCGCTCGCGGTTGTCGCCGATCTGGTGCATGAAATAGAGATCGATGCCCATCGCGGGCAGCCGCTGGGCCATGTAGTTGGCGTTGGTGTCGAGGATTTCGCCCATCAGGATTTCGGTACCGATACTGATGATTTCCGCCCGCATGTCGCGTTCTCCTGCCTGATCTGCTCCGCCGGTGCTCGCCTCGATGCTACTTGCCGTCTTCGCGCGGCATACCGACGGGCTGCTGGTAGGCTTCCCGAATGACCACTGCAACGACCCTTCCGACTCTGACCGATGTCGCAGAAATGTCCGCCCGCGTGCGCGAGAACGTCGGCCGCGTGATCGTCGGTCGCGAGCAAGTACTCGACTACACGCTGGCCGCGATCCTCTCCGAGGGTCACATTCTGCTCGACGACGTGCCCGGTTTGGGCAAAACCATGCTCGCCAAGTCGTTCGCGCGCTCGATCGGCTGCTCGTTCCGCCGCATCCAGTTCACCCCCGACCTGTTGCCTTCCGACGTCACCGGGGTCAACATCTACAACCAGAAGTCGGGCGAGTTCGAGTTCCGCGCCGGTCCGCTGCTGGCTCAACTGGTCCTGGCGGACGAGATCAACCGCGCCTCACCGCGGACCCAGGCGGCCCTGCTCGAGGCGATGGAGGAGCGCCAGCTCACGGTCGAGGGCGAGACGATGGCGATGCCGCGTCCATTCCTCGTGATCGCCACCCAGAACCCGGTCGAGCTCGAAGGCACCTTCCCGCTGCCGGAGGCGCAGCTCGACCGCTTCCTGCTGCGCCTGCGCATGGGTTATCCCGACGCCGAGGAAGAAGACGCCATCCTCCTGCGCTTCGAGCGGTCGCAACCGCTGGAGGAGTTGGATCCGGTGGTCGAGTCGGAGCAGCTGCGGCTGATGGTCAAGACCGTCGAGCAGGTCCGGGTAAGCGAAGCCGTGCGCGGGTACATCGTCGCGATTGTCCAGGCCTCACGTCAGGAGCAGGCTTTCGAGCTCGGCGCATCGCCTCGCGCCTCGCTGGCGCTGTTGCGCACGACCCGCGCCCTGGCCGCGATCCGCGGACGCGACTTCGTCCTGCCCGACGATGTGCAGGAGATGGCGCGCGTCGTGTTGCCGCACCGGCTGATGCTCTCGGCCGACGCGAGGTTGCGCTCGTCGACACCGGAGTCGCTGCTTGAGCAGATGTTGAGCCGAGTGCCGGTCCCAATCGAGGCGGCCGCCGCCGGCAGTTAGTCCGCCACCCTGAACGAATGATCGAGAGACACCGCCATGACGATGATCGGCGGCGGGATGTTCGTGGAGGTCGAGGCCGAGGCTCGGCGCGACGAGCGTGAGCGGAAGATCCAGACCGGTCAGTTCGGCCTGCGCCACGACAACCGCATCATCCGCGCGATCTGGGCACCGGCAACGATCATCGTCGTGTTGCTGGGTGTCGCCACCGGCGAGATCATTGTCTCGCTCGTCGCCGCGACCGTGCTGGTGGCGGGTTGGGCCGCGTGGAGCTGGGCTCGGTATGCCTTGCATCGGCTCGCGACCGAGGTCGATATCTCACAGACCCACGCGTTTGTCGGGGAGAGCTTGACTCTCAGGCTGTGTCTGGAGAACCGCAAGATCATCCCGCTCTCCGCTCTCCAGGTGCGGATCAACCTGCCCGAGATCCTGGAGCCGTCCAACCAGGCCTTCAGCCGGCTGCACGAATCCGAACCGCAGGAGGGCGTGGTCGTGCGGTCCACGTCGATGCGCTGGTACGAGCGGCTGACCTGGAACTTCGAGATTCCGCTGATCGCTCGCGGGTACTATCAACTCGCCCGGGTCGACTTGAAGTCGGGCGACTTCTTCGGCGTCTACCGCCGCGAGCGGAGCGACGAGGCGGAGCACACGCTCTGGGTCTATCCCGAGGTGCTGTCGCTCGACCGCCTAGGCCTGCCCAGACTGCGCCCGCAGGGCGATCAACGCGGCGGCCAGCGGTTGTTCGAAGACCCAACGCGGCTGCAGACGATTCGCGACTATCGGCCCGGCGATCCGTTGAAGAAGGTTGACTGGAAGGCGACCGCGCGGCGGCAGGCCCTACAGTCGCGTGTCTACGATCCCTCCTCCGACCTGATCGCCGTCGTGGCGCTCAACGTCTCGACATTGCCGCACGCCTGGCAAGGATTCTTCGGCGACATCTTCGAGCGGGCTGTCTCGGTGGCGGCGTCGCTGGCCAATGGCTACTCCGAAGAGCGCGTGCCGGTCGGCCTGCTCGCGAACTGCACCTGGCCGGGTCACGACACGGCGATTCGCGTACCGCCTTCCAGGTCTCCAGGTCAGATGACGCGGATTCTTGAAGCGCTGGCCATGGCTGACGTCTTCACGCTGGTGCGGATCGAACGGATGCTGAGCGAGGAGCGGCTGACGTATGGGTCGACCCTGGCCCTGGTGACGGCAGTGCTGACGCCGGGACTCGAAACGGCGCTGCTGCGATTGAAGCGTCACGGCGCGCAGGTGGGGCTGATCTATGTGGGCATCGACGACCCTCCGGCCACCTTCGCCGAATCGCCGGTGTATGACATTCGTCCGGCGTTGGCCGGGCTGCACTACGAGCGCGTCGGCGAGGCCGGGCCATGGGCCCGCACCGACCGCCTGTACGCCAGTCGTCGCCCGCCGGAGCCGGCCGAGGACGTCGATCTGCCGACGTTCGTAGGCGGTGATGACACGCTGGTCGGCGCTGCGACTTCTGCGACTACCGCGACTTTCAATGGTGACGCCAGCGCGGAGCATGACTCGCGTGAAGTGGCGCCGGCGGTGTCCGCCACCAGGATTGCGCCGCCTAACGAGCCGCCTCGCCAGGCGCCGGTCGAGCCGCAGAGTCCATGGGCTCGCCCGACAGATCAAGACGGTTCCTGATGAGCACCGCGGTCGCTCTGGTCTCGCCAAGCTCCACTCGACGGATCGAGATTGCCTATACGGCGGCGCTGCTCCTGGGCGAAATCGTCCTGTGGATCATCCTGGCCAAGTTGATTCCGCGGATCGTCGCCTACGACGCCGGAGAGACGCTGTCGGTCTGGGCGGTGGCCGGGACGGTGCTGCTCGGCTTCGGCGTCTCCCGCTGGCTGGGCAGCCGCGAGCAGTCGACGGGGCGCAGATTCTGGTTAGGTCTGCTGATCACCCTGATCGCGCTGCAGATCATTGGCTCGGCCGACCTCTCGGAGTCCGCCCGCATCTGGAACATGTCCTGGGTGCTCGAGCTGGGACGCCCCTCCAGCCTGGTTTGGCACGAGGCAGTGGTACTGGACGACGGCAGCACGGTTGCCGGTGAAATCGACCAACTATTCGCCGCGCTGATGTTGATTCCGATCTGGTTCCGCGGCGTCTCGCTCGGCTCCGCCGACCTGTTGGAGCGGTCGTTTAGCAACTACGCAATCTGGGGACTGATCGTGATCGCAATCTCCCTCGCCCTCGCCGACAACGGCGGGGTCGTCGATCACGTGCGCGGACTCGGCATCCTCTGGGTGTTGGTCGGGTTGCTGACCGTGGTGCTCAAGAATGCCGCCAACACCGACCAGGTCGAGGGGCTGGGCGCGGTGCAGACCGGCGCCTCCGTCGCGGCCACGATGGTCGCGCTCGTGGTCGGGGTCGCGCTGTTTCTGCTGATCGTCACCGGCGTCGTCGCCGGGATCGCCGGCACGGGCGTGGTCGAGCCGGTGCTGGATGCGATCGGCACGGTGATTCGCGCCATCATCACGGTCATCTCGTACATTCTCTGGCCGTTGTTCTGGATCTTTGAGCAGATCAGGGATGCGATCGGCACGCCCAGCCAGGAGACCTTCGAGAGCCTCTCCGAAGGCGTGGGCCGTCCGCCTGAACCGATCGAAGGAGCCACGTCCGATCCCGATCCCACGCCCGGCATCGTGCTCTCCCGCGTCTTCGGAGGCATCGCCGCCGTGCTCGTCTTTGCGATTGCGGCCTTCTACTTTTTCCGACGCTTCGTCAATCGCGAGACGCGAACCGAGGAAGTGCGTGAATCGCTCTGGTCCGAAGCGAACCTGCTCGACGACCTGTTCGGTGGACTGCGAGGGCTGGGCGACCGTTTCCGTCGCCGCGGTTCCGACCAACCGCCCGATGCGCCGATCGCCGAGCTGTACTACGAGGTCCTCGATCACGCCGAGGGCAAGGGTCAGATCCGCGCCCTGCACCGCACCCCGCTGCAGTTCGCCGACGCCCTCGAACGCGCGTATCACAGCCCCACGCCGAAGCGCATCTCGGAGGCGTTCAGCACCTTCCGCTACGGGGGACACCAGCCCAATCAGGCCGAGTTCAACTCGATGCGCCAGAACTGGGAAGCGCTCAAAGACAACTGACGCCCGGTCACGACAGGTCGCGTTTGAGCCACACGCTGACGCGAGGCGCAGCCAGCGCGGCCGTCGCGGCCAGTCCGCCGTTGATCAGTATCCACGGCCAGTAGAGGTCCTCGGCCAGCCACTCCGCACCGACGCCGCTCTCGCTGATGCCGTACTCCAACCACCAGTCCATGATCACAAACAGCACCAGCGCGACATTCAAGGGACTGACGATCGGTCCGTCGATGCCGCGCCCGGCGATCCAACGCGCGAAGAACGCGAAGCCCGTCAACGCCAGCGCCCAGGTGAAGACCGGCGAGGGGAAGTCCGCGCCTGAGTACCAGATCGCCGCGTTCAGCCAGAACTGCAAGAACGAGAAGACCAGCGCCCAGACGAACAGGGGCCGCGAGGCATAGGGAGCGAGCACTCGGGCGGCGACAATCGTGAGGATCAGCATCAGCGAGAAGGGCCAGAAGATTGGTTCCTGTGCGAACGTGGCGGCGACCGTCGACCAGGAGAGGATGACCTCGCAGATCAACAACCCCAGCGTCGCCAGCGCAACGGTCATGTTCTCCGTGTCGGACAGGTTGCCACGCAGCGGCCGCATCGTCAGCGCGCGCGCAATAACCACGATCGTCACCAGTTCCGCCGCCCACCAGATCGATCCCTGATCCACGTTGGTCAACTCGCCGAGCGTTTCCAGGAGAAACGTCAGTAGCGAGGCGATCAGGACGAACCGCCATCCCGTGTCGTCCCAGACTCTGCGCAGCGTGGCTACGGGATCGTCGAGCAGCGCTTGATGGTGCGGCATATCGTGCTCCGTTTCACTCGGGAACCAGTACCTGCAACGTAGAGATTTGCAATCGGCGATGACTTAGGTTGCAAGCAAACTGCAACATAGAGAGGAAATCGGCATGAGCCAACTGGACGGCAAGGTCGCGCTGATCACGGGAGCTGCGTCGGGCATTGGCCTGGCGACGGCACAGCTCTTTGCCGAGGAAGGCGCACAGGTGGCCATGTTCGACCGCGATGCCGACCTGGTCCACGAGCGAGCTCGCGCGATCGGGCCAAGCGCGATGCCAGTCAGCGGCGACGTGACCCGCGAGGACGATGTGGCGCAGGCCGTGGCAGGTTGCGTCGAGCGCTTTGGCCGGCTCGACATCGGCTTCAACAACGCCGGGATCGCGGGAGCTGCGCCGATTCACGAGCAGGAGCTCGGACACTTCCAGCACGTCGTCGAAGTCTGCCTGACCGGCGTGTTCCTCTGCCTCAAACACCAGTCGAAACAACTCATCGAGCAGCGCCACGGCGGTTCCTTGATCAACACGGCCAGCATCAACGCGACCCAGGCGACGAAGGGTCTGAGCGCCTACTGCTCGGCCAAGGCCGGCGTGGCCATGCTGACCAAGGTGTCGGCGCTGGAACTGGGCGACCACGGCATTCGCGTGAATGCCATCGGTCCGGGACACACACGGACGCCGATGACCGCGCGGGCGCGCGACGTGGATGGCTTCGACGAGGCGATGATCGGCGCCACGCCCCTGGGGCGGCTGGGCGAACCCGAAGACATCGCGCAGATGGCGCTCTTCCTGGCCGGGGACGCGAGTCAGTGGGTGTCCGGTCAGCTCCTCTACGTCGACGGGGGCATCACCGTCAACGAGCTGCCGCCCGGATTCAATCCGCTCGAGTCTCGCCTCAGGCAACCTCGCGAAAATTGACCAACATCGGCCTCCGACTAGCCTGCCAGACAGGTAAGCGAACACCCACTTCAGCACTGGAGGCTTTGGACATGGGACTGCTCGACGGCAAGGCGGCGCTAGTCACCGGCGGCGCATCGGGAATCGGACTGGCGGCGGCGCGGCGGTTCGCAGAAGAGGGCGCCCAGGTGGCGATCGCCGACCGCAACGCCGACGGCGCGGCCGAGGCCGCCCGCGAGATTGGCTCGGAGGCGGTCGCCGTCACCGCCGACGTGACCAACGAAGATGACGTGGCGAACATGGTGATGTCCTGCGTCGACCGCTTCGGCAGGCTCGACATTGCCTTCAACAACGCGGGTATCGGCGGCTTCTCTCCGATCCAGGACTACCCGCTGGCCCAGTTCCAGCAGGTGATCGACGTCTGCCTGACGGGCGTCTTCCTCTGCATCAAGCACGAGTCCAAGCACCTGATCGGACAGGGCTCGGGCGGGTCGATCATCAACACCGCATCGCTCAACAGTATCCAGGCGACCGAGGGACTGTCCGCCTATTGCTCGGCCAAGGCGGGCGTGGCGATGCTAACCAAGGTCTCGGCGCTCGAACTCGGTCGGTACGGCATTCGCGTCAACAGCATTGGCCCCGGCCTGATCCGCACGCCGCTGACACAGGGTCTGCGCGACATTCCCGAGCTGGAAGAGGCGTTTGCGCACGAGGCGCCGCTCGGGCGGATTGGCGAGCCGGATGATGTGGCCCAGCTTGCGCTCTGGCTCGCCTCCGACGCCTCCTCGCTGATGACCGGGCAGACGGTCCAACTCAACGGCGGCGCCGACATCAACAAGTATCCGCCGCTGTTCGAGTTCTTCGGCCAGCAGGCGCTGTAATCCGTAGACTGCCTGCCGACTGAGAGACTCCAGTCGTCTGAGAGTCAGTCGGGAGGCAGCCATGCGAGAGTTTGCGGGCAACACAGCAGTCGTGACGGGCGCGGCGAGCGGCATGGGCCTGGCGTTCGCCCGGCGCTTCGCGGCCGAGGGGATGAACGTCGTCCTTGCCGACATTGAGGAAGACGCGCTGCAGACGCAAGTGACGCGGCTCCAACAGGAAGAACGCAATGTGCTTGGGGTCGTGGTCGACACGATGCGACGCGAGGCGCTGGAGCATCTGCGCGACCGGACCATCGCCGAGTACGGCAATGTCCACATCCTGGTCAACAACGCCGGCGTCGCCGGCGGGGAAGACTCGGGCGTCCGACCTGATGGTTCGGTGATTGGTTCGTGGGAGATCTCCGACGAGACCTGGAACTGGATCATGGGGGTGAACTTCTGGGGTGTGCTCTACGGCATCCATGTCGTTGCTGGAAACTGGCTCGATCAGGCGGCCCGCTCGGCGGCCTGGCGGAT
>JAPPBK010000335.1 GCA_026705105.1 Chloroflexota bacterium
CACCTCTTCGGCGACCTTGGCGAGTTGCGGCAACGAGTCCTGGCAGCGCTTCATGTGGCCCTCGCGATTGGGAGCGAACTCCAGCACCAGGCCCTCGTCCGAGGTCGTGGCCTGTTGGCACCCGTCGCGCAGGGCGGCAGCGAGCACCTTGTCGCGGCGCATCAACGTACCGAGCAGGCGGTCTAGCAGTTGCTGACCCGACGCTCGTTCAGGTTGTCGTTCGGTCGAGCGCGCCGGCTCCGGTGAGGCGGCGGTACGGTCCGGCAGATTGCGTGTCTGCTGCTGCTCGCGGCGCTGCTGTTGCTCTCGGCGCTGACCTTGACGGCGCTGCCCGTCCGATCGCTGCTGCGGCCGCGATTGGCGCTGCTGGCCGCCCTGTGTCGCCGCTTGAACCTGCGGAGCGGGTGTCTCGGCGACCGGCGGACCATAGACAATCGACGCCAGCGCCAGTTCCAGCGGCAGCGGCTGATACGGGTCGCGGCGTACGTCGGCCTCCGAGAACTCGCGCAGGGCGGTCACCGCGGCAGAGGCCTCGATGCCCTTGCTGACTTCATCCAGTCGTTCCATTTCCGGCGCCGACAGCGAGAGCGTCCCGGCCGCGCCGGTCAGCGAGAGCAAGACGTGACGAAGATGCTCAACGACCTGCTTCTTGAAGCGGCCGAAATCCATCGCATCCTCCTGCACCGCAGAGAGCACGGCCAGCCCCTCTGCCAACTCGCCGCGCAGCGCGGCCGAGGCCAGCTCCATCGCCCGTGCGTCCGGACTCAAGCCCAGCGCCTCCTGCGCCGCCTCCAGCGTCACCGATGAGCCGCACATCACCCAGACCTGGTCGAGCAGGTTGATCCCGTCGCGCAGCGACCCGGTCGCTTCGCGCGCGATGATCCGCAGCGCCTCGTCGGGAATCTTAATCGCTTCCGATTCCGCGATCGCCCGCAGGCGGCCAACCATGTCGTCAACGCTGACGCGGCGGAAGTCGAATCGCTGGCAGCGGCTGAGAATCGTCGGCTTGAGCGCCTCGGGATCGGTCGTGGCGAGGATGAAGACGACGTGCGGCGGCGGTTCCTCGAGTGTCTTGAGCAGCGCATCGGCGGCGGGACCCGTGAGCTGATGCACTTCATCGATCAGATAGACCTTGAAGCGGGCAGATCCGGGACGGTAGTTGGCGCGCTCGCGCAACTCACGAATGTCGTCAATCCCGCGGTTGGAGGCGGCGTCGATCTCGACCAGGTCGAAGCCAAGATCGTCATTGTCGCCTAGCGCCGTTGCTCCGGTTGAGGCGGTGCGGCCATTGATCGCCCGCGCCAGGATCCGCGCGGTCGTCGTCTTGCCCGTGCCGCGGGGCCCGCAGAAGAGATAGGCGTGCGAAATCTTGTCCTGCGCGACCGCGTTGCGCAGCGTCCGCACGACCGGCTCCTGGCCGACGACCTCGTCGAAGTCGGCCGGTCGCCACTTGCGATAGAGCACCGTGCCGCTCACGTCGCGCCTCCGTCGGCTGCCGAGTCTCTGGCAGCAGAGTAGAACATACTATCTATCTCTGTCAATCGCGCGCGGCGTGGGCGAACCCGGCCCGCTCCAGCGCGATCCGCTCCAGCTCTTTCATCCTGCGATCCTGCTCCGGTTCCTCGTGGTCGAAGCCGAGCAGGTGCAAGGCGCCGTGGACCGAGAGCAGGGCGAGTTCGTCGGGCAGCGCGACCCCTCGTTCGCGCGCGCCGCGCGCGGCGACCGGCAGCGCGATCACGATCTCGCCCAGGTCGGCCGCGCCGTCGGGACGGCGCAAGCCGGCGAAGTCGGTGTTGAAGGAGAGCACATCGGTCGCCGAATCCTCGCCCCGAAACCGCCGATTCAGCCGCCGCACCGTACGCGAGTCGGTCACGCGCAACGAGACGACACGGCCAACCCGCAGTCTGCGCGATGCGAGCGTCTCTCGCACGCAGCGCTCAAGAGCGTCCACATTGACGCGGTGGAGAAACGGTGGATCGACCAGGATGTCGACGAGATGTCGGTCGGCGCTCACATCAGGAGAATATGGCGGCGACGGCGGCCTCGGCGGCGTTGATCAGCAGTCCGGGATGCAGACCGATCACGAGCACGCCGGCGGTGACCAGGCCCATTGTCGCCAGCACGCTGTTCGAGGGGCGCGCCACGTCCGGCTGTCCGTCTTCGTCCTCGGCCGTGTCGATAAACATCGCCTTGACCGGACGCAGGTAGTAGGCGGCGGAAATCAGCGTGTTGACCGCGCCGACCACCGCGAGCCAGGCCAGTCCGCTCTCGACTGCGGTCTCGAACAGATAAATCTTGCCGAAGAACACAGCGGTCGGCGGCAGGCCGATCAACGAGATCAGGGCGAACGCGAGCACAAAGGAGAGCCAGGGCGCCTTCTTGCCCAGGCCTGCGTAGGAGCGAATGTCGTAACTGCCACCGTTGTGGTTGGCGATCAGGATGATTACCGTGAACGCGGCCAGGTTGGTGACCGTGTATCCGGCCAGGTAGAAGAGAATGCCGCTCGCGCCGAGCAACTCCGAGCGGTCGGCGGAGATTGCGGCCAAGCCGATCATCAGCGTCCCGGCCTGCGCCACCGACGAGTAGGCCAGCATCCGCTTGATGTTGTTCTGACGGATGGCGAAAAAGTTGCCCAGGAACATCGAGAGCGCGGCCAACACGGCGAAGATGGTCTTCCAGTGCTCTGCCAGCAAATCGTCGCCGAGCGCCTCGAAGAAGATGCGGATCAGGATCGCGAAGGCCGCTGCCTTGGATGCCACAGAGAGATACGCGGCGATCGGCGTCGGCGCGCCGGTGTAGGCGTCGGGCGCCCACATCTGGAACGGCGCCACCGCCGCCTTGAAGCCGAAGCCGGCGATCAGGAAGGCGGCGGCCAGCATCAGCGCCTCTTCCTTGCCCTCGCCCTGCCAGGCGATGTAGGAGGCGATCTCGGAGAGGTTGGTTGAACCCGTCAATCCAAGCAGGATCGCCATCCCATAGAGCAGCACCGCCGAGGCGACGGCGCCGGTCAGCAAGTACTTGAGTCCGCCTTCGGAGCCCCAGCGGTCCTTGTGGAAGCCGACCAGGATGTACTGCGAAATCGAGGTCAGCTCCAGAGCGATGAAGATCATGATCAGGTCGCGCGAACCGGCCAGCAACTGCAGTCCGGCGGTCGAGAACAAGATCAGCGCGAGGTACTCACCACGGCGGGACGGGGTGCGCTGGAGCGTCTCGGTCGAGACCAGCACCGCCGCCATTGCCGCGCCGGCCAGCAGGATCTGGAAGAAAATGGCGAACTTGTCCACGACCAACGCACCGCCGAAACCCTGCGATCCGACGTGGCCCTCGGTCAGCAAGATCGCCGAGTAGATGATTGAGCCCAGCAGCGCCGCCAGGGTCGCGCCCATCAGCAGGCGGCGATCCTTGATGAACAGGTCGGCGATCAGCAGGAAGCCGCCGACAACCAGCAGGACGAGCTCGGGGCCGAGCAGATTGACCTCGTAGAGCATCAGCCGCCTCCTGCCCCGACTGAGCCCGCTGACGAGACGACCGCGTCAATGCTGTGGACAATCGGCTCTACGCCCATCTCCAACAGGTCCATCACAATCGACGGGTACACGCCGAGCAGCACGATCAAAGCCATCAGCGCGCCGATAATCGTGTACTCGCTCCAGTGATTGGCGTCGGGCAGATGCGACCACTTGTCGTCCCGGGGTCCGAAGAAGGTTCGCTGCAGCGCCCAGAGGATGTAGCCGGCTGCGAGCAGCACGCCGAGCAGGGACACCGACACGGCAGCGGTCTGCGAACCGAACGCGCCGAGGAAGATCGTGATCTCGGCCACGAATCCGGCCAGGGCGGGCAATCCCAGCCCGGCCAGTCCGGCGAAGACCATGCCAATCCCGAGCAGCGGGATGTGGTGCATCAGCCCCTTCATGTCGGCGATCTGGCGCGTGTGCGTTCGGTCGTAGACCAAGCCGACCATGACGAACAGCATGCCGGTGATCAGACCGTGCGTGACGAGCTGCATTGCCGCGCCGCTCATGCCGGTCACTCCGAGGGCGGACACGCCAAGCAGCACGAATCCCATATGGGACACGGAGGAGTACGCGATCAGTCGTTTCAAGTCGGTCTGCCGCATCGTCACAATCGCGCCGTAGACGATCGACACCGCGCCGATGATCGCGAGCGCGAGATCGGCGTCGGCGCCGACGTCTGGCATCAACGTGAACAGCAGGCGCAGAATGCCGTAGCCGCCCATCTTGAGCAGGACGCCGGCCAGGATCACCGAGACGGCGGTCGGCGCGTCGGTGTGCGCGTCGGGCAGCCAGGTATGCAGCGGCACAACCGGCAGCTTGATCGCGAAGGCGATCAGGATGAAGGAAAAGATCACCGGCGCAGGCAGGAAGGCGGCGGCTATGGCGTCGGCGCGGATCTCGCGGAAGTCGAACGTGTCGGCGGCGACGCCCAGTGCCAGGAAGCCGACCAACATGAATGCCGACCCGAAGACCGTGTAGAGCACGAACTTGAGCGCCGAGTAGTTGCGGTTGCCGCTGCCCCAGATCGAAATCAGCAGGAACATCGGGATCAATTCGAGCTCCCAGAAGAGGAAGAAGAACAGCAGGTCGAGCGAGGTGAAGACGCCGAGGACCGAGGTCTCGAGCACGAGCAGCCAGGCGAAGTACTCCTTGGTCCGCAGATCGATGCGCCAGGAGACCAGCACCGCGACGACCGAGAGGAATGCGGTCAACAGAACCAACGGCATCGACAGGCCGTCAACGCCGAAGGCGTACTTGACGTTGAATCCGACCGCTTCTGCGGAAATCCAGTCGAACTCGTCGATGAACTGGAAACCGGAGGCCGAGCGGTCGAAGATGATGAACATCACCAGCGCGATGATCAGCGCTGCGAGCGAGATGCCGAGCGCGATCCACTTGGGGTAGTCGGTCGGGTTGCCGGGCGCGTTCTGGACCAGCCACTGGGTCGGCGTGTGCCGACCTGGGAGCAAGGCGATCAGGAGCACGCCCAGGAGGGGCAGGAAGATCAGCAGCGACAGGACTGGGAAGCCCGGATCCATCACCCGCTCCTAGAACAACACGACGGCGACCCAGATGATCATGCCGCCGAGTCCGATTGACAATGTGCCCGCTTGCACCCAGCCGTTCTGCACGAACCGGGCCGCGGACGAAACCGTGAGTCCCTCGCGCCAGGCGCGGTTGACGATGCCGTCTACGACACGCTCGTCGAACCAGGCCGAGCCCTGGGCAATCCAGCGATAGAAGACCCGACGGGCCAGGAAGTTCTCAGCCAGCGAGTCGAGGTAGAACAGTTCGGTTGCGAACTTCTGCGCCTCGGGGATGGGCCAGATGCCGCCAATGCCCCAGGAGCGAATCCGGTCGCCGTGGTGGATGAACGTGAACGCGGCGAATCCTGCCGCCAGGGCAAGCGCGGTCGAGCCGAGGAAGATGCCCCAGCTCCAGTGGAACTTGCCGTCGTGCGGATCGGGCAGCGCGCCGTAGACCCAGGTCTGGAACTCGCCGCCGATGGTCAGGAACCCGGCAACGACCGAGATGACCATGAGGATCAGCAGTGGAGTGGTCATGCTGCGCGGAGATTCGTGCGGATGTGATGGGTCCTCGTTGCCGTGTTCGCCGGGAGCGACCGGTTCGCCACCCTTGTACTCGCCGAAGAAGGTCATGTAGACCGCACGCACCATGTAGGCGGCGGTCAAGCCTGCGGCCAAGAGGCCGAGCACGAAGACGCCCTTGTTGTTGTCCCAGGCCTCGATCAGGATCTCGTCCTTCGACCAGAATCCCGAGAGCGGGAAGATCCCGGCCAGCGAGAGCGTGCCCACCGCAAATGTGAGGAATGTGATCGGCATCAGCGTGCGCAGACCGCCCATGCGCCGCATGTCGAAGGTGTTGGTCGAGTGGTTCACCGAGCCGGAGCCGAGGAACAGCATCGCCTTGAAGAATGCGTGCGTCATCAGATGGAACACGGCCGCCGCATAACCGCCTATGCCGATCGCGAACATCATGTAGGCGAGCTGGGAAATCGTCGAATAGGCCAGCACCCGCTTGATGTCGACCTGCACCAGCGCCAGGATTGCAGCGCCCAGCGCCGTTCCGGCCCCGATCCAGGCAATCAGGTCGGACGCCGTCGATGACGCGTGAATCACGGGGAAGAAGCGGGCCAAGAGGTAGACGCCGGCGGCGACCATCGTGGCCGAGTGGACCAAGGCCGAGACCGGCGTGGGGCCTTCCATCGCGTCGGGCAGCCAGATGTGCAGCGGGAACTGAGCCGACTTGCCCACCGCGCCGGCGATCAGGCCGAGTCCAAACAGCGTCATCGCCGTTTGACCGATCAGCAGGCCGTTGAAGGCGAACATTCCCGCTTCCGCGCCGCTGTCGGCGAGCGCGTTGATCGCGGCAATGTCGAGCGTGCCGGTCTTGCTGTAAATCAGGATCATCGCGGCGAGCATGCCCAGGTCCCCGAGTCGGGTGACCAGGAACGCCTTCTTTGCCGCCGCCGCGGCCGCCGGTCGATGGAACCAGAACCCGATCAGCAGGTACGAGGTCAGACCGACCAACTCCCAGAATGCGAAGAGCATCAGCAGGTTGTCGGCCAGGACGAGTCCCAGCATTGAAGTGGTGAACAGGGCCATGAAGGCGAAGTAGCGTCGGTAGCCGTGGTCGCCGTCCATGTAGCCGGTCGAGTAGACCTGGACCAGCAGCGAGACGCCGGTCACGACGACCAGCATGACCGAAGTCAGGCCGTCGATCCGCACCCCGACGTTGACGGCAAGCTCGCCAGCCGTGAACAACTCGTGCGTGCCGATGTTGAGCGGTAGTCCGCGCAGCCCGATCGAGTCGATCAGGTTGATCACCGCGAGCAGGAACGCGACGGCGAGCGCGATGATCAGCGGAGTCGAAGCCAGGCGCGGACCGCAGAACTGATCGGCGATCGGCTTCCACGAGCGCGGGTAGCTGGGGTCCCATTCGGGGATCTGACGCTGCAGATTCTGGTTGAGCGCCGAGATCCCGGCCAACGCGAACGCGGTCAGCGGCAGGAAGAGGATGGCCCAGAAGATGGTCTCGGACACGCCGCTACACCTTCCCCAGGATTTCCCGCGCCACGTGCGTCTTCGAATCGGGCACCATCAAGATCACCGGCGCGAAGTCGCCTTCGTGCTTGCGATCGGGCTCAACCACGAATCGTACCGACACGCCTTCGGCGAAGAGCAGCTCGCGCAGCGTTTCCGCCACGTAGCGATTGGGCACGGTCATGAGCGGGGCCCACATGCCGGCGTCAGCCCTTCAACAGGGTCGTGCGGTCGACCGAGATAGTTTGTCGGTTGCGGTAGACGACCAGCGCGAGCGCCAGCCCCACCGCGACCTCCGCCGCCGCCACGGCGATGATGAAGACCACGAACACCTGGGTCGAGAGCGCAACCTCGGCCGAGCCGAAGCGGGAGAACGCAACCAGGGTCAGGTTGACCGCGTTGAGCATCAGCTCGACGCCGATCAGCACGCCAACGGCGTTCTTCTTGGACAGGGCGATGAAGAAGCCGATGCAGAACAGCAACGCGCCAAGGACGAGATAGTGCTCGAGACCGATGATCATGAGCCGGCCTCGCTGTCGGACGGCAGGGGCGGGTCCACAACATCGACCGGGTCAACCGACCCGTCGCCTTCCAGTTCGGCCTGGAGCGACGCGGCATGAACCGCGGCGTCCTCATCGTCCTGTCTCGCCAGGGCGATCGCCCCGACGAGCGCTGCGGTAAGCAGCACCGCGCCAATCTCGAACGGCAGGATGTAGTGCTTGATCAGGCTCTCGCCGATCAGCCGCGCCTGCTCGGTCAGCGCCGCCTCGCGCACCGCGCCCCAGTCGGTGTCGATCGCCACCCACATCGTCGCGATCATCACCATGATCACGACCAACCCCGCGGGGGCCGAAGTCTTGATGTTCTGCGAGTTATCGCGCTCCGCCCGCGGCGTCAGCATGATCGCGAACAGCATCAACACCGAGATCGCGCCGACGTAGATCAGC
>JAPPBK010000262.1 GCA_026705105.1 Chloroflexota bacterium
CCCCATATCATGCGTCGTGCGTCCGATGACCCGGGTCCGGCGCCGGTTGTCGGTCCTGGTGACGCGGCCATCGACCGCAGTGTGCGAGTTGAGGTGCAGGGTTCTCAGGTCCTCAACCAAGGCCGTTCATTTTATCTCGGGCGGACAGTTTGGACCTTGAGCTGTAGGCCCTCGCGCTTCTGCAGACAGCCAATGATCAGGAAAAGGTTGCGTGCCTGCGGGTTGCCGTGCGGCCCGAGCATGCGCAATAGACTCTTCGATGACTTGTTCGTCAGCCCGGCGAGTTCCTGGAATCCGATGGCCGCATTGACATAGTCGCGCAATATTGACTTCCCGGTTTCCACTTCACCGGCAAGAAGGCACTCCACGCCCTCCTCCAGCAGCGTCTCGCGAAATGCCGGATCGCGCTCGGTTCGCGCACGTACGGTTTCCTTGAGGTCGCGGGTCAAAGACATGGATCTCAACCCTCCGGCGAATCTGTTGCCGTGTCCCGCGAGGGCTAGGTGCGACACCCTAGTCTGCACTCAGCTTGTCTCCCGGCCCCATACCAAGGGCAGGAAGTCTTTCGGCAGCCTGCTAGACCAGCAGCAGACCCTCGTCGGTGTGCTCAGCGCCGTCCTCATCATCTGCCGAAAGGCGCATCTCGTTGTGCGCCGCGCCGGCCGGGATCATCGGAAACACGTTTTCGCTCTTCTCGACCCGGATGTCGGCCAGCACGGGTCCGTCGTGGTCGATCATCTCGGCGATCAGGTCATCAATCGTGTCCGGACGTTCGGCGCGGAGCCCCTTGATGCCGAAGGACTCGGCAAGTTCGACGAAGTCCGGGAGCGCGTCCGAGTAGCTCTCGGCGTAACGGCTCCCGTGAAAGAACTCCTGCCACTGCCGCACCATCCCGAGGTATTCGTTGTTGACGATGAAGATCTTAACCGGCAGCCGGTACTGCTGGACCGTGGAGAGTTCCTGCAGATTCATCATGAACGACGCTTCGCCCGCAACGCAGATCACCAGCCGCTCGAGGTCGGCGACCTGGGTGCCGACCGCGGCCGGGAAGCCGTAGCCCATGGTGCCGAGCCCGCCCGACGTCATCCAGCGCTGGGGCCGCTCGAAGCGAAGGAACTGCGCCGCCCACATCTGGTGCTGGCCGACTTCGGTCGTGACGTAGGCGTCGCGGCCGGTGAGCGCCGCCGCCAGCCGCTCAAGCGCGTACTGCGGCTTGATGCGTTCGCTGGAGTTCTCGTACTCGAGGCAGTTGCGCGCCTGCCACCCCTTGATGGTCTTCCACCAGGCACCGATGCCGTTGCCGTGGGCATTGCGGCCATTGGCCTTCCAGCCGCGCCGCAGGGCATTGATCGAGCGGCCGGCGTCGCCCTGGACCGGCACGTCGACCGCGACGTTCTTGTTGATGCTTGAAGGGTCGATGTCGATGTGGATCTTCTTGGACCCTGGCGAGAACGCGTCGAGCCGGCCGGTGACACGGTCGTCGAAGCGCGCGCCCACGTTGAGCATCACGTCGCACTCGTGCATGGCCATGTTGGCTTCGTAGGTACCGTGCATGCCGAGCATGCCGAGGAAGTTGGGTTCGCTCGCCGGCACGGAGCCGAGGCCCATGAGCGTCGTGGTCACCGGGAACCCGGTTTCGCGGACCAGCCGCGTGAGCGCGCGGCAGGCGGACGGACCCGAGTTCACCACACCGCCGCCGGCGTAGATGATCGGTCGCTTGGCTCGAAGAATGAGGTCCAGCGCCGCCTTGACCTGGGGAGCCGGCGGCGTCTCCCTGGGCCGGTAGCGTTCGCTGTCCTGCGCAGGAGCGACGTACTCGAGTTCCGCGTTCTGGACGTCCTTCGGAAGATCGACGACCACGGGGCCGGGCCGCCCCTTGGCCGCCACCGTGTAGGCCTCGGCGATTACCGGCACCAGCTGGCGGACGTCCTTGATCAGGTAGTTGTGCTTGGTGCAGGAGCGCGTGATGCCGACCGTGTCCGCCTCCTGGAAGGCGTCGTTGCCGATCAGGTGGGTGGGCACCTGGCCGGTCAGGCAGAGCACCGGGACACTGTCCATCAGCGCATCCGTAAGCCCGGTGACGGTGTTCGTGGCTCCGGGTCCGGAGGTCACGAGGACGACACCCACGCGGCCGGTCGACCGGGCGTACCCCTCCGCCATGTGCACGGCCGCCTGCTCGTGCCGCACGAGGATGTGGCGCACCCGGTTCTGCCGGAAGATCGCGTCGTAGATCGGCAGGACGGCGCCGCCCGGGTACCCGAACACGACCTCCACGCCGAGGTCGGCGAGCGCGCGCACAATGATTTCTGCACCGGTTAGCTGCATCGTATCTTGGCCCGGAGTTGGGAAGAGCCCATTGTAGGGTCGGAATTTGGAAAGCACACGCGACGGCCGTACCTGACCGGCTTCGCCGATGACCGTGGCGGCGACCGGCTGGAGCTGGACCGCAAGTCTTCGGCCGGCAGCACGCGGCGGCCTCACGATAGTGGCGAGAGGCGGGATCTGGAAGATGCCACGGTGCGGCGGTCTGACCTTGCTGCCGCGGTGAAATCTGCTTGGAGTGCGTCGGCGACGGCGAAAATCTGGAGGCGGCGAGCTAGCGCAAGAGTGCGCTGTTCGACCGGTTCCTCGGGTTCGATGCCGGCCTCTTCAGGACCGAGGGGTCGTTGCACTGACGCCGAGGGCGGGCCGGCGGAGACGTGGCGGCCGGGGCGTTATCAGGGCGATGCGCGGTCGTCCGACCAGGGGTCGATGACCGCAATCCCGCAGTGCTGGAAGTCGGTGGCATTGCGGGTGGCGACCGCTGCGTCCCTCGCGCGAGCGATGGCGGCGATCTGGCAGTCCGCCTCCAGGATCGGTCGGCCAATGGAGCGGCGCGAGGCGGCGATCGTCGCATAGGCCCTGGCGGCGGCGCTGTCGAACGGTAGCACGCGCCCCGAGAAATCCTCCCGCACGACGGCGTCGACTTCGGCGGCGAGGCGGTCGCGTCGCTGGCCGGACGGCAGGATTGCCGCGCTCGCACGGAGCTCCGCCTCGCTGACGGCGGTCAGGTGGAGATCGCCGGAGTCCTGTCGCGAGAACCACGCCATTACCGCAGGCTCGGGTGTCGGCCGCATCAGCTCGGAGATCACATTCGTGTCTACGACCACCATGGCGGGCGTGCTCAGCCGAACTCGGGCGGCGGGCGCATCGGGCCGCGCTCGGGAAGTTCGAGCTCGACGCCGCCGAGCGCGGCGAAGCGCGCGTGGATGGAGCGGCCGAGGTCCTTCGGAGGCGGCGCCTCGCCGACGGTGCGGCGCAGGATGTCGCGGGCTTCCTCTTCCATAGAACGGCCGTTTTCAGCGGCACGCACGCGAAGCCTGCGTTTCAACCCGTCGTCGAGGTTGCGGATGGTGTTGCTTGCCACGGACGACGTCCTCCGTATCGGCACTATGTGCGCAATTAAGCAACGATTGCGTTGCAGTCAATCTGGGGATGTCGGCAGGGAGTGGCGTCGGCCATGCGGCTTCCGCGAGATGCTTGGGGTCGCGCTGAGCTCCTCCCGTGGCCAACTGGCGATAGGTATCTCGACGCCGTGGTGCCACTGGCCGATGCTGGGTGGCGCCGCAACCGCCAATCCGTCAGGTGTGCAGTTTTAGGTTGCCAGGCATGGGAAAATTACGGTTGCCAGCTACACAATGTCCTCCAGCGGGTGCGGATGCCGACCAGCAACGGTCGTTCCAGCCGGCAGCAATCGGAGCGCATGACGGAAGCAACGACGTCGTCTGAACTGCTCCGAGAGAAGGCTGCCTTGGGCGGTTCAGCGACCATGCGGGGCCGCAACGCGAGTGAACGCCGAGCAGGCCCCGAAACTGCAAGCGCGGAAGCTGACCCGCCATTCTGACGGGGGAGGCCGCCATCGACCGGGAAGCGAACGACGCATGCACCGGTCGGTTCCGCCGGGGTGGTGGCGGCAGCACGCATGGAAGAGGGAGACCGGAGCAACACCGGAAGTCCAGTCGGTGGCGTGGCACGCGCTGACCGGAACCTCGCGAGGGGCCGGCCGGGCCGGCAGGGTGGCGGAGGGGCTTGTAGTACCGCAGAAGCCGGGCGACGCCCGTGGAGGGAAGGAGCGCCGGTTCGAGAGTGATGCGGGAGGCGGCATCTGGAAAATGCCATGGTGCGGCGTGTCGGCCGCGCATGCGAAGCGCTGGTTCGCAGGACGCACGACGGCTCCCTTGCGGTTGGGCCACGCGGACCGGGCCCGGCAGGAACACCTCCAAGCGTTAGGGCATGGACCGCGCCGCGCCATTGCCGCTATGGCAACTGAGTTTTTGGGTGGATCGAATGACGTTGGGTAGGACGGTCGCCGGTTGGCGTCGGATGGCCGTGTGACCCGGAGGTCTTGCGTTGACTGACCGCCCGCCCAACGGGTAACTGCTGCTGGCGAGTGCTGACCGAGGTCCTTACAGGCGCATGCATTCCTTGGCATCAAGTGTGGTTTCGCAGGAGATTCGGCCGGGCGAGTGTTCGGAGGCGTGCCGGGCTTCCGATCTGCTTCGGTGGATGGACGTTGCGTATCTACCGGGGGACCAGCATTGCCTGCTGGAGCTGCCGGGAATGAGGGCTGGTCGATGACTGGGCGCCGGCGACTGCCGTCAGTCGGAGACTTGCGGACGGCGGCGGACGTCGATGCTTTGCCGGACGATCCGGTGGCGCTGAAGATGCTCTTGGTGGAAGCGGTGAGTCGCGGAAGCGGCGTGGAAACGTATCTGGTCTACGGCGACCAGTGGTTGCGAAACGCAGCGGACGTGAGTGCGCTGCCGGACGACCCGGCCATGCTCAAGATGCTGTTGATGGAAGCGGTGAACCGCGGCAGGCGATTGACGAACAGTGGTCTGGGTCGCCTGGAGCCCGGCCGGCACTACGTTGGCGACGGGACCGGGCTGTTCGTGGACGTGTCCGAGAAAAGAAAGGTTTCGTTTGGTCAGCGGTTGCGTATTGCCGGGACCGGCAAGCGCATTGAACTGGGGCTTGGGTCGTGGCCTGCCTTCCGACTGGAAGAAGTGAAGACGAAAGCAGTGACGCATCAGCGGATGGCACGACACGGCAAGAATCCATTGCTGGTACGGGCGGAAGTGCCGACCGTCGCGGAAGCTGTCGAAGAGTTCTTTAAGGAGTTCGGCCCCTCCTGGGTAGGTCGCAACACAGAGCGCGCCTACCGGGCGAGCCTCGCAAAGTACGTATTGCCGCGGCTCGGCGCGCGGCGCGTGGATCAAGTGCGGCGGTCTGACCTTGCCGCGGCGGTGAAACCTGCCTGGGTGGAGTACCGGCGGGTTGGGCGCGATCTGCTCCGGGTGCTCCGTGGCACGTTTCGCTGGGTCCGGGCCCATGATTTTCGCAATGACCTTCCAACGGACGGGGTAGAGGACCTGTTACCACGGATCGAACGCGAGGAACGCCACCATGAAGCGATGAGCCACGAAGACGTTGCGGAAGCGGTAGCTAGGGCCCGGATGTTCGAGAACCACGTCAGGAGGGTGACGCCAAGTGACGGGATGCTGGCCCTCGCATTCGAGATGACGATTCTGACGGGCCTCCGGCGGCAGGAGCTCGTGGGTATCCGCTGGGGTGACATCGATGGATCGAAGCGCGTGCTGACGATCGATGCGCATCGCATGAAGAAGAAGACCAAGGCGCACATGGTCCCGCTGTCGAGCGCGGCGATGGACGTATTGCGGCGAGCGCGCGAACTGGGCTCCGGCACGGACAGCGAGGGCGACCGCGTGTTCGCGTATGCGGAGCACATCGGCGATCGTGTCGCGATCAGGCCGATTTCGCCGTATTCGCTGTCGAGATTCCTGCAGCGCCTCGGCCTGAACGGCACGTTGCACGGTTTTCGGAGCGCTCTCGATGACTGGGCGACCGAGAAGGGCACGGATGCGCAGATCGTGGAGCGCGCATTGGGCCATGCGGTGAAGAGCAAGGTGAGGCGTGCTTACTCGCGGACGGATCTGCTCGAGCGTCGGCGAGCGCTCATGGAGGCATGGGGCGAGCACGCCACCCGCGCCTGCCAAGGGGGCGCGGACGTCCGGCGGTTCCCGGGCCCCTCTCTTCCCCTCCAGGAACCCCACCAGTCCGTGCTTGGGGTACCGCGCAAGATGACCCGCGTGTCCTCATGAATGAGGTCGGCTCCGGCGACCGGGAGCGATCAGCTGGGTACAGGTGCGGACAGGCCATGCGGCGGACTGTGCGGGTTTAGAGATCCTGGGATCCCCCGCCCAAATGCCCCGCCATCAGGCCATGGATGTGTTGGTTTCCGGGTCGGAGGGGCGAAATGATCGACCCGCTTCAAGTACGCAGCCGGCGACTTGAATAAGTGGCCAGACAAACAGCCATTTGGTTTTCGTCTTTAACATCAAATCTTTAAGGCGCCAAGAATCTGAAATTACGACACCAAATCCTCTTTCCCGGCCGGGGGGACGGGAAGAGAGCCAAGCTCATACGGTTCCGCATTCGCAGGAACCGCGCATGCGCAGGGCGAGGTCACCGTCGGCGGCGCGATTGAAGTAATCGGCGGCACTTCCGACCACGCTGATGGTAATGACGGCTTTGACCGCGGCCTGTTCAGCCGGATCAATGTCAACTACTCCAACACGCTCGACAATGGCCTGGTGATCAGCGGCAACATCGCGTACCTGCTGAACCAGCGTGGTGACAACCGCACGCAGTCCGTCAACACCGACGACATCAACGAAATGATGATGGACGACGGTTCGGGCATGATGATGGGCGACATGGACATCGACGTCTCGGGCGGCCAGAACCGGCAGAACTACGCTCCTGACATCCTCGCCATCAGCGTCGGCGGCGGCTTCGGTACGGTCACCATGGGTCACCACGCGATGGCGGCGTGCGCGATGCTTCCGCGCCCGATCGCTTTCGTGCCCGGCGGTGTCAACGCAACCTGGCACAGCCTGTTCATGGGTGTAGGCACCATCAACGTCACGCACTCAGAGGTCAACTACTGCGGAACGCCCACCGGCATTTCGTACTCCACGCCTTCGATGGGCGGCTTGGCCGCGATGGTGAGCTACGCTCCCAACATGGATGCCGACCAGACCGGAAGCCTGGGTAACGCCAGCCGCGATGGTGAGGACTACCTCAACGCCGCGGTTACGTTCGGATCCGACATGGGCGGCATGAGCATCAACGTCGGTGCCGCTTTCCAGACGGCGGCGGACGACTACGTCGACTCCGTGACGATCGCTGCCAGCGCCGGAATGGGCGGAGCGACCGTCGGGTTCTCTTGGTACGACAACGGTGACAACACGGATGGTGCCTACCGAAGCGGCACGACCGGATGGACCGTTGGCGCGAAGTACTCGCTTGGTGCCATCACGCCCGGAATCACATACAGCAGCATGGAATGCGACAATTGCGACGATCAGGACGAGGAAACCGCCCTGGTGGTCGGCGCGAGCTACGCTGTGGGCGGCGGGCTCAGCGTGTTCGCCGAATACCTGGCCATGGAGACAACGCGGAACGGCGTGGCCGACGATGACACTCTTCTGATGTCGGGCGTCACGCTTGGCTTCTGATCTGTATTCGGGATAGCCGTCCTACGACGGCATCCCATTACAAAATTTGGCGGTGGCCTTCGGGCCGCCGCCTTTTTTTTGTGCCGGGTGTGATCGGCAGTTTCGAGGTACGGATCCTTTATCCAGTTTGGTGGCGGCGGATGGGCAGCCAAACTCGAGGGCGTTTGTTGCGAGGCGAGGACTGCAGGAAGCGCTGAGCAAAGCCGCGACCTGATGGACGAGAACCAGATACGCAGCCTAGGCCCGGCGGACGAGCAGGCATGTGATCGCGATGTCCACAGCACTTGACTTCGACACACGAACTAACAACAGGCACCGTGCGCAATCACGGCGCCTAATTCAGAATTTCATTCGACCATCTACACCGTCTATACAGCCACCAACAGATGGGCGCCCAATAACGATTACCTTGCAAGAAAAGAGTC
>JAPPBK010000206.1 GCA_026705105.1 Chloroflexota bacterium
GGTCGGATGCACGTCGCGGCGGATGTTGTCCGGATCGATGCCGAGTCCGACGTACCACTCTTCCCGCAAGTCGATCCAGCGGCGGTACCACTCGTCCGACTCGTCGGGCGCGACGAAGTACTCCATCTCCATCTGCTCGAACTCGCGGGTGCGGAAGATGAAGTTGCCCAGGGTGATCTCGTTGCGAAACGACTTGCCCTGCTGGGCGATGCCGAAAGGCAGCCGTCGACGAGTAGAAGTGAGCACGTTTTCGAAGTTGATGAAGATGCCCTGCGCAGTCTCCGGCCGCAGATAGGCCTGGGAGCCCGTCCCGGCGACGGGGCCGACCTGGGTACGGAACATCAGGTTGAACTCGCGCGCTTCGGTGAACTTGCCGATGACGCCGCAAGTCGGGCAAGCAGGACCCTTGAGATGGTCCTCGCGGAAGCGCTCTTTGCATTCGAGGCAATCGACCATCGGGTCGTGGAAGTTCTGTACGTGACCGGACGCTTCCCAGACTCGGGGCGACTGGATAATCGCCGAGTCGAGGCCGACCACGTCGGTGCGCTCGCGCACGGTCGAACGCCACCAGAGTTCCTTGACGTTGCGCTTCAGCTCGACGCCGAGCGGTCCGTAGTCGTAGGTCGATCCGAACCCGCCGTAGATTTCAGAGGCGGGAAAAACAAAGCCGCGCTGCTTGCAGAGCGAGACCAGAGTGTCGAGCGAGACATCGGTCGGGGTAGTCATGAATGTCGCCTTTCTGGAGGGGCTATCGGCGGTTGCCACGATGTCCATTGAGCGTACGACGCTGCCGGCTCCGGCAAAGAGAACAGGAACGCAGTGCGGAGATCGCGAGGGATTACCCGGCGGGCGGGAAGATGTCGCTGATGGGACAAGTGAACTCGGGGAGCACGTCGCCACCGCCAATTACGCCGTCTTCGGGGACGACTTCGACGCCCACGTCGCTACGATGCACGTCGACGGTCCGTGAGACAGGTTGCACGACCCAGACCATCCGCACGCCGTGGCTGAGCCACATGCGCGCCTTGTCGTAGACCTCAAGCGACTTGTTGTTGGGCGAGACGATCTCGACCACCAGATCGGGAACTGTCACGGAGTATCCGGGGAGCGGTGGACCAGCCTGCATTCGCTCTGTCGAGAAGAACGCGATGTCGGGGCCGCGCACGGTGTCCGGATCGCGCTCGATCCAGACTCCTGCGTCGCCTGCTGTCACTCGGCCTAGTCGGAAGCGCTTGACGAACATCACTAGAAGCGCAGTGATTTCCGCCATGATGGTGCCGTGTTGCTCTCCAGGTGGCATGGTTTCGTGCAGTTCTCCTCGAATCAGTTCGCCGTACACGCCTTCGCTGTGTAGGCGCAGCAGGTCATCGGCGGTCAGGAGTTTCGGGACAGTCGTCGTCATTGGTGAGCCAGCCTTCCTTGACATCGTACCGTCTACGCTGAACGGCAACGGGGGGAGCGGAGACTGCAATGCGCTTTCTGATTGGGCTGCTGCTGGGAGTGATGCTGGGCGCGGTGCTGACGATTCTCGCCACCGGCAACGCCGGACGAGCGCTGCAGGAACAGATTCGAGAGCAGACGGAACGGGGAGATCGCTCGACCGGGAACGACGCAACGGCGAGATAGGGCAGAGCCCCCTCTGCCTTCGGCATCTCCCCCCGCTGCGCGGGGGGAGAGAGGACCTCGCTTAGAGGAACAGCGGGCCGAAGACGACGGCGACAATCGACATCAGCTTGAGCAGGATGTTGAGCGAAGGGCCGGAGGTGTCCTTGAACGGGTCGCCGACGGTGTCGCCGACCACTGCAGCCGAGTGGGCGTCGGAGCCCTTGCCGCCGAAGTTGCCCTCTTCGATGTACTTCTTCGCGTTGTCCCAGGCGCCGCCGGCGTTAGCCATCATCAGCGCGAGCATCGCGCCGGCCGCGATCGATCCGATCAGCAGCCCGCCGAGCGCCTCAGCCGAGATCACCGCGCCGACGAAGATCGGCACGACAACCGCAATCAGACCGGGAATGATCATCTCGCGCAGCGCGCCGTCGGTGGAGATGGAGATGGCGCGCTCGTAATCGGGATCCTGGGTGCCGTCCATGATGCCCGGCATCTCGCGGAACTGGCGTCGGACTTCCTGGACCATCGACTCGGCCGCGCGTCCGACTGCGCCCATCGAGAGCGCGGAGAAGACGAACGGCATCAGCGCACCGATCAGTAGACCAATCAGCACCTTGTAGTCGAGCAGGTTGAGGACCGCGTTGCCGATGTCGCCCCATACGGTGATCGCGTAGGTCGCCAGCAGCGCCAGTGCGGTGAGCGCGGCGGAGCCGATGGCGAATCCCTTGCCGGTTGCGGCGGTGGTGTTGCCAAGCTGGTCAAGCGCGTCCGTGCGTTCGCGGACCTCGGGATCGAGGCCGGCCTGCTCGGCGATGCCGCCGGCATTGTCGGCGACGGGACCGTAGGCATCGGTCGCCAGCGTGACTCCAAGCGGAGCGAGCATGCCAACCGCCGCCAGCGCGACGGCGTAGAACTCGGCGAGTTCGTAGGCGATGACGATGGCCACAACGATGGTGATCAGCGGAATCAGCGTCGACATCATCCCGAGGCTGAGACCGCCGATGATGATCGGTCCAGTCCCGGATTCCGCCTGCGCGCTGAGATTGACTGTGGGCGAGTAGCGTCGTCCGCCGAGCGCGAAGCCTTCAGATGACGTGTACCCCTCTGTGACTGTTCCGATGATCTGGCCGGCGATGAGTCCGACCAGGATGGCGAAGAAGAGATTCCACTTGCTGCCGTCGAGGGCGTCCAGATCGAGCAGGGCGATGGCGACGATGGCGCCGATGAGCACGAGTCCGGAAGCGCCAAAGACTCCGGCGCGGAGCGCCCAGAGCAATCGGCCCTGGTCGGCCTGCTCACCGGTGCGGACGAAGAAGGTACCGATCACGGCGGCAAGGATGCCAATGCCGGCAATCAGCATCGGCAGGACCAGCAGCTCGTCTTTCCAACCGGCCAGGGAAGTCGCGCCGACGGCGGTTACTGCCAAGGCCATCGTGGCGACCATCGAGCCAACGTAGGACTCGAACAGGTCGGCGCCCATGCCGGCGACATCGCCCACGTTGTCGCCGACGTTGTCGGCGATTGTGGCGGGGTTGCGCGGGTCGTCCTCGGGGATGCCCGCCTCGACTTTGCCGACGAGGTCGGCGCCGACGTCGGCGGCCTTGGTGTAGATGCCGCCGCCGACGCGGGCGAAGAGCGCGATTGAGGATGCGCCGAAGGCGAATCCGGCCAGGGGAGCGACATCCTGCCAGATCAGGTACATGATCACGAGGCCGAGCAGTCCCAGCCCGACCACGGTCATGCCCATCACGGTGCCGCTGCCAAAGGCAACGCGTAGCGCGGGATTGAGTCCCTCACGCGCCTTGGCCGCAGTGCGGACGTTGGCTCGGACGGCGATCAGCATGCCCGCGTAGCCGGCCGAGGCCGAGAGAACCGCGCCGATGATGTAGGAGATCGAGGTCCAGCGTTGCGTGTTTTCCTCGAATTGCTCAACGTCAAGCACGTTGAGGTCGATGAAGATCAACAGGATCACGAAGACGATCGCGACGAATCCGGCGAGGAAGGTGTACTCCCGCTTGAGGAAGGTGGCGGCGCCGGCCTGGATCGCACGGGCGATCGTCTTCATCAGATCGGTGCCTTCGTCCTCGGCGAGCACATCGCGCACGCGCACCACTGCAAAGAGCAGCGCCACGACGGCGGCGATGATGGCGAAGATCAGGATTTCCATGCAGGTCCCCTCACGATCAGGTCAAGCTCGTCACACAGAACAGACCCGTGCGGTACCGGTAGCGGCGGAACGGACCATCCCGCCAGACGGCAGGCTATCGCTCAGCCCAGATCGCGGCAATTTCGTGATTTACAGGGCCTACTGAGGTCCGGTGCGATTGCCGCCTGCCCGGAGCCCCCCTCTGCCTTCGGCATCTCCCCCCGCAAAGCGGGGGGAGAAGGGATACGGATCACTCGCGGCAGCTCCCCCCGCTTTGCGGGGAAGAAGGGATATGGAGGATTCGCGCCAGCTTCCCTCGAGCGGTGGCTCTTGACTGCGCTACAGGTCCTTGACCGGATCCGGTAGGTCCCCGTCGCGGGCGGCGTCGATCATCTGCTTGGCTTCGGCGGGCATTTCGACGCCCATCTGATCGAAGCGCTCCTCCGCCCAGCGGCCGATCTGACGCGGGTCACGGTAGGCGTCGGGACCGGCGCCCGGGCCGGGCGTCCCGTACTGCTCCAGCACCTGGGATTCGGTCTTGGGCGTGGCGAAGCGCGAGATGACCCGCTTCATGTCATCCGACGGACACGTTTCACAGGCTGGAATCTTGGCCCGCTCCAGAGAGCGGTGGAACTGTTCCTGCACATGGCCGCATTGCTCGCAGCGGTACTCGTAGATCGGCATCGGACAGCTCCTTCGGTGTCGGAGTTCAGGCCAGATCGGCGGGCAACTCGGGCGCCGCGCCGGCAGATTGCCGCCAGGCCGCGACCGACTCCGGATCGTCGGCGTCGACATCGTCCAACGTGTCGAAGCCCGGAAAGGACAGCTCGGTGCGCGAGCGGAATCGCGAGAACCGCGTCTGCAGGGCGCTGCCCCGGCACTCGGGACATCCCGGCAGCGGGTCGGTCTCAGATCGCACGCGGCGCTGGAACACCTCGACGGTGTGATCGCAATCGGGACAGAAGTACTCGTAGATCGGCATGGCCGTGCGCCCCTGCTCAGCTTAGTCGTCTATCCAGGAGCCTTCGATCGCGTCGACGATATGAGCGATCACGGATAGCCGGCCGCCGCGATCGGGGGCGACGATCATCACGTCGACCCGCACATCGAGCTCTGTCTCGTGCTCAGCAATCAGACCGTTCGCCAGCCGTAGCAACTGGCGTTGCTTACGCGGACCGACGGACTGGGCCGCTTCGACGGCATAGCGCCGATCGCTGCGTGAACGCACTTCGACGATCACATACGTACCGTCGACGGCGAGCGCGATGATGTCCGCTTCGCCCCAGCGCCGGCGGTAGTTGCGCTCGATGATCTGGTATCCGCGAGCGGACAGGTAGCGTGCGGCGACCTGTTCGCCGGCAGCGCCCAGTCGGCGGCGATGGTCAGGCTCCGGCGGCATCGAGCGCCAGTCGAGGCTGCAGCAGGGCGGCGACGGGGGCGAAGCTGCGGCGATGCTCGGGACACGGGCCGAGCGACTGCAGGGCGGCCAGATGCTGCGCCGTGCCGTAGCCCTTGTGCCGGGCGAAGCCGAATCCGGGGAAGCGATCGTCGAGTTCGGCCATCCAGCGGTCGCGCGCCGCCTTGGCGATGATCGAGGCCGCAGCGATCGAGGCGACGGTTGCATCGCCTTTCACGATCATCTCGGTCGAGCAGGACAACCGCAGTTCGTCGCGGCCGTCGGCGAGCACGACATCCGGCGCCTGGGGCAAGTGACTGAGTGCGCGCCGGCAAGCCAGCCTGAGTGCGGCGCTCACGCCCAGTTCGTCCAGTTCTGCGGCGTGGACCCAACCGATGCTCCACTGCAGCGCGCCGTCCTCAATCAGCGGCGCCAGCCGCTCGCGCTGTTGAGCGCTGAGCTGTTTGCTGTCGCGGAGCTCGCGCAACCACAACGGCCGCCGATCCAGCGGCAGCGACACGGCGGCGGTCACGAGCGGTCCGGCCAGCGGCCCGCGTCCCACTTCGTCGACACCGACGATGCAGCCTGCGCCGTTGCGCCGGTGATGCAGTTCGCGGCGGCGGGTAGGACGTTGCGGCGGCACAGCACGAGGCTAGAGGCTCGATGGCGTTATGTCAGGTCCGTGCCGCTTCGGTGTTGCCCTCGACCTGGACCGTGACGATGTCGATGCCGTGGAACTTCTGGTGCCGCACGTTGGAGGCGTGGTACCAGAGCAGACGCAGGGAGAGGTCATCGGCCGTCGGGACCGGCGCTTCGTCGGTCAGATAGGCGAGCTGATCCTCGATGTTTTCCTGGCGCGTCGTCGCGACGAACTCCAACTCGACCATGCCGGCCTGAGGTCGGGCATTGACGATCAGTCGCGCCTGCTGGGTCTCCTCTGCTCCTTCCTCATCTCGACCCAACAGCGTGGCCAGCGTTTCCTCGCCGGCCGAACGCAAGCGGAGTACGGATGCCTCATCCCAACCCAGTCGGATTGCCAACCCGGCGAGGAAGTCGTCGATGGCCGGCAGCGAGGCAATGTCCAGGGTCACTTCGAGCCGCGCACGCCGGTATCCCACTGCGTCCAGAAGCAGCGTCATCACGATCGCGACGATGGCGCCGATTGTCACCCCGTTGCCGATCAGTCCGCCGATCTCATCGCCGAACAGGTCCGTCATCAGCGGATGGCCATGGAGTCCCAAACCCAGCGCGCTGGCGAGCGCGACGACGAGAACGCGGCGAGGATCCAGCCCATCGCGCAGGATGGTCTGCCAGCCGCTGACGAAGAGCATTCCCATCGCGAGCATCAGGAAGGCTCCCACCACGGGTCCCGGAATCGTGAGCAAGACGGCGGTGAACTTGGAGAAGAAAGCCAGGAAGAGCGTGACGATCGCTGCGCCGATGCCCACGCGACGGGCGGCGACGCCCGTGAGGTTGATCAACGAGAGGCTGTACGAGGCATTAGCCATTGGCGGCAGCGTGGAGGCGAGACCGGCGAGCAGCATGCCAATGCCGTTGACGCCGACGATGCCCTGGATGCGGCGGAAGTCGATCGCCCGCGGGCGGCGCCGAGAGCCCTGTTGAATCACGACGCCGTCGCTGATCGTCTTCAATCCGAGCACGAGGGTGAGAATCGCAAACGAAGGCAGGAGCGCCCAGAATTCCCTGCCTGGCGTCAGTGTGAAGCTGAGATCGGGCAGCGTTGGCACGCCGAACCAAGCCGCGGCGGCGATCCGCTCACCGTCGAGCACGCCAAACGCTCCCGCGACCGCGCAGCCAGCGGCGAGGCTGGTAAACGGCGCGATGAGTCGCCAGCGACCTGTTGTCCGAAGGGTCACGACAACCGAGGCGAGCAAGGTCACCACGGCGATGGCCGGTCCGGCGCCGACCGACGCGCCGTCGGGCAGGTCCTGGACACTGTCGAAGGCGATCGGCAGCACGCTGACCGCGATCAGCATCGTGACCGTTCCCGAGACGACCGGCGTGACGATCCGCCGCAATATCGGGAGCCACCAGGCCAGCGCAAGCTGTACCAGGCTGCAGAGCACCAGCAAGCTGGCAAATGTCTCGGGGCCGCCTGCCGAGACTGCCGACACCATGATCGCAATGAACATGGCCGCCGGCCAGGTGAGCACGATGTGGCCCGCACCGAGGCGTCGGAACTGAAACGCCTGCAGCACTGTTACCGCTGCGCAAATCAACATGGCGGCGAAGACGCCCCAGGTGAGCCAGGTGTCGTCGAGTCCCGAGGCGCGAAACGCAATGACCACGTTCAACACCGTCGGCGCGAGCACCAGGACAGCGCCCTGAACGCCAACCGTGAGCGCAACGGTAGGAGGGCACGCCTCCTCGGGCTCGTAATGGATCGGTTGGTCGGGGTTGCGGACTGTCATCTGACGAAGAGCCTACGGCCAGCCGTCCGTCGCAAGGCCAGAGCGTGAGGCGACTGTCTACGCTTGTGGCTGGCAGAGATCGCAATCGGACTCCGGACAAGGGATTGGCTGCGACATGGACCCAGTGGACAGCTCGCTCTTCCACCTTGAGGGAAAGTCGGCGCTCATCGTTGGCGGAGGTGAGGGCATCAGCCTGAGCACGGCGCGGCTGCTGGCGCAGGCGGGCTGCGGCGTCGCCGTCGCCGATATCGACGCCGGGCGTGCCGTCACCGTTGCGGCGGAGGTTGACCTGCTCGGCCAGCCGTCGGTCTCGCTGGCCGCCGACATGCTGGACGACGTACAGGTCGCGACCGTCTTCGAGCGTGCCGAACAGGAACTGGGCGGCATCGACCTGTTGGTCACGATCATTGGCCAGGGGTCATTCA
>JAPPBK010000296.1 GCA_026705105.1 Chloroflexota bacterium
CTGAACCACCCGGACATCGGCGCCTCCATCGAGCATATGAGTGGCGAATGAGTGTCGCAACAGATGGGGATGCACGTCCATTGGCAGCCCGACCCGTTCGGCGTGGCGCTTGAGCGATAACTGGACGGCGCGCGCCGACAACGGCTTGCCAAATCGATTGAGCCAGAGCGCGTCCGTCGGTTGGTCCGAGACAAGCCCTGGCCGGCCGCCGCGCAGATACCGACGCAGCCACAGCCGCGCGCTGTCCCCCAGCAGCGCGACTCGCTGGCGATCTCCCTTGCCGCGCACGACAAACGCCTGGTGGTCTTCGTCGTAGTCGGTGACTCGCAGGCCGACCAGCTCCGAGATTCGCAAGCCGGCGGCGTACAGGCACTCGAGCATGGCGCGGTCGCGTATGCCTGCGGCGGTCGCGGTGTCCGGCGCTTCGAGCAGCGCCGCGACTTGTGATTGGCTGAGCACGTGTGGAAGGCGCGAGATTGCTTTGGGCGTGGCTGCCAACGCAAGCGGATCGCGTGGCAGCTCGCCCGCTATCTTCAGGTGTCGGGTGAACGACCGGATCGTGGAGGCGCGCCGCCTGACCGAGGACTCGGCCATTCCTCCCTCCTGCAGCGAAGCCAGGTATCCGCGATAGTCCGCCCGCGTCAGACCGGACAGTTCCCGAGACTCGACCTCAAGCCAGTTGAGGAAATCGCCGATGTCGGAGCGATAGTTGCGAATCGTGTACGGAGAGAGGCCGCGACCGTCTCGCAGCAGCCCGAGGTACTGCTCAAGCGCTGGATGTTCCCGGGTCGCGGTCGATTCGTTGGTCACGAACCCACTGTAGGACGACCGAGATCGCCGACAAGCAAGGCAGGTCAGAGGCTCAAGAGCGGCGGCGTCCGCGCCTCGCGCCGGGTCGGCCCCGACCTCGGCGCTGCGGTCTGGGTTCGGCGAGCAGGCTCAACGCCCGATCCAGCTCGATCGTCTCCAGATCGTCATCGTCCTTAAGGTTCCGCCGCTCATCTCCCGACTGGACGTAGGGTCCCCAGCGTCCGGGCCGAACCAGTACTTCCTCGCCGGTGTCGGGGTGCAGGCCGAGCGTTTTGGGCCAGCGCAGCCACTCGATGGCGTGTTCAAGGTTGACTTCGGCGATGTCCATCCCGCTGGGCACGGAGGCGCGCTTGGGCTTCGGTTCTCCCCGCTTGGGCCGGCCTACCGTTTCGCCAATCTGCACGAACGGCCCAAAGCGGCCGTTCAGCAGCCAGACATCGTCGTCGGCCTCTGGATGACGCCCAAGCCTGCGAGGTAACTGCATGGTGGTGTCAAGCAGATCGTCGGCCTGTTCAAGCGTGAGGTCGGCCGGCGCCATGTCGGGCGGCAATGGAGCCGTGCGCATGCCGTCTCCTGCGCCTCGGCGCAGGAACGACTGTCCTCCGCGAACCCGCACCTGCACATCGTCCGGGCCGATCTGGTCGTCGTCGGAGGTCACATCCAGCGTCAGCCCGTCCGAGGTCAGGTTCAGCGCCCAGAATGGGATGGTATCGATCTTTTCGGCGACCCGGCCCTTGAGTCCGTTGGCTGCGCCAACGTCGCCGAAGTAGAACGCCTGCAAGTGCTCCTCGGAGCGCGACTCGCCGCGGGCGATCTGATCGAGGTGCTCCTCCATCTCAGCCGTGAACTCGGCGTTGACCAGGTCGGAGAAGTGTTGCGTCAGCAAGTCGGTGACGGCGAAGCCGAGAAAGGTGGGAATCAGGGTTCGGCCGCTGCGGTTGACATAACTGCGGTCGAGCAGCGTCTTGATGATCGCCGCGTAGGTACTCGGCCGACCCAGCCCGTCGTCCTCCAGCTTCTTGACCAGCGATGCCTCGGTGTAGCGCGCCGGCGGCTGAGACTCACTTTGGCGTGATTCGAGACTGACCAACCGGGCGCGGTCGCCATCGGCGACATCGGGCAGCAACTGTTGGCCGTCGCCGCGCGGAGGCAGCACTTCGTACCAGCCGGGGAAGACCACGACCTGCCCGTTGGCGACCATGACCGCCGGATCGTCATTCGCGCGCTCGGGAAGGCGCGACTCAAGTTCGATGCGCGTGCGCTCGACGCGCGCGTCGGCCATCTGAGAGGCGACCGCGCGGCGCCAGATCAGGTCGTAGAGGGCCAGATCGTCGCCATCCAGGACGCCGCGCAGCGAGTCCGGCGTGCGGGCAATGTCGGTTGGCCTGATCGCCTCGTGCGCCTCCTGCGCGTTGCGGGATCGAGTCTTGTAGGTGCGGAACTGGTGGTAATCCTCACCGTACCTGCCCTTGATGTAGCTGGACGCCTGGGCCAACGCTTGATCGGAGAGCGTGACCGAATCGGTCCGCATGTACGTGATCAATCCAACCCGTTCCGAGCCCAGGTCAACGCCCTGGTAGAGCCGCTGGGCGGCCGCCATGGCCCGCGCCGAACCCATACCCAGCCGGTTCGACGCCGCCTGTTGCATCGTTGAAGTCGTGAATGGCGGCGCCGGGCGCATTCTCGCCTGGGTCTTGGCCACGGTGGAGACCGACCACTCGGCCTCGATCAACGCAGGCTGAAGCTCGGCGAGCGACTGCTCGGTTTCCCATCGCTTCTCGGGTGCGGCGAGCAGCCCCGTGGCCGGGTCGAAGTCCGAAGTCTGGCTCGCGAGTTCGCTGCCTCCCAGGGAATGCAGGCGTGCGCTGAGCTGCGTATCGCCGACGAGGAATTCGGCATTCGCGCCCCAGTACTCGGCGCTGACGAAGGCCATGCGCTCGCGCTCGCGATCGACGAGGAACTTGAGCGCCACGCTCTGCACTCGACCGGCCGAGGTGCCCTGTCCCAGCTTGCGCCAGAGCACGGGACTCAGCGAATAGCCGTAGAGGCGATCCAGGATGCGTCGCGACTCCTGCGCCTCGACAAGGTGTTCATCGATCTGGCGGGGCGATTCGAGCGCCGATTCGATGGCATCGGCGGTGATCTCGTGAAAGACGATTCGTTCGTAGGGCACCTTGGGCTTGAGCACCTCGACCAGGTGCCAGCCGATTGACTCGCCCTCCCGATCTTCATCAGTGGCGAGGAGCACGCGGTCGGCTTGCTTGAGTTCCTTGCGCAGACGGGTGACGTGCTTCTTCGATTCGCCGGGAACGATGTAGTAGGGCTGGAAGCCGTGATCGACGTCGACGGAGAAGTCGGCCCAGGGCTTGCCCTTGATCTTGGCCGGGCGTTCGGCGGCGCGGCGGGGCAAGTCGCGGATATGCCCAAAGCAGGCGGTGACGACATAGTCGTCGTCGAGGAAGCGGGAAATCGTCTCGGCCTTGGCGCCCGACTCGACGATCACCAGCGTCTTGCCGTCACGGGTCGCGGTCCGCTCAGCGTCTGGCATAGGTCATCGGTCCTACCTGGTGGATGAGTCCCTTGAGTTCCAGCGTGGCCATGGCGGCCGCGGTTTCGTGGACGGGGTGTTGCAGTAGTCGTGAGAGTTCGTCCACGTGGATCGGCTCGCTGCCGATCTGCTGCAACAGCATTGCTTCCACGGGGTCCTCGGGCAACTGCTCGGCCAACTCGGCCTGCCGTTCGATCGGTCCCACGTTCAGCTCGTCCAGCACGTCCTGCGCGCAAGTGACGAGCTTGCCCAAGCCTCGCTTGATGACGTTGTTCGCACCTGCGGACTGTTCGGAGGTGATCGGTCCCGGCACGGCGAAGACTTCGCGTCCCTGGTCGAGGGCCGAAGTCACTGTATGCCAGGTTCCCGACTTCTCGCCCGCCTCGGTCACCAGCGTGCCCAGCGTGACTCCGGCGATGATGCGATTGCGACGAGGGAAAAACCGGGCGTCCGGGCGCGTGCCCAGCGGGTACTCGCTGATCCACGCGCCCCCCGATTCGAGAATCTGCGCGGCCAGACCTTGATGTTCAGGTGGATACACACGGTCGAGACCGCTGGCTACAACGGCGACCGTTCGGGCTCCGCGCTCCAGCGCGGTTTCGTGCGCAATCCCGTCGACGCCGCGGGCAAGCCCGGACACGATGGTCAATCCCGAATCGGCCAACTCTCCCGCAAGCGAGCTCGTCACCTGGCGGCCGTACGCCGTCGGACGCCTGGTACCCACGATTGCGATTGACCATTCATCACGCTCCGCCAACTCACCCTTGACGTAGAGCAGCGGGGGTGGATCGGCGATTTCGCGCAAGCGTCGGGGATACCCGTCGTCTTCGACGGTCAGCGCGTTGACGCCGGCGTCGAGCATCCGCTCGTAGGCCTCGAACGGATCCAGCGTGGCGCGGGTCGACTCGAACTCGTCAACCGTGCGTCCGTCGAGACCAGCCTCCCGCAGCATCGTGCGATCGGCCGACCAGGCATGGGCGAGCGTCTCGAACCGGCGCTCGAGCGCCGTCATTCGCGCGGGGCCGATCCCGGTGACGTGGGAGAAGGCCACGCGATACGGGGCATCGGGATTTGTTGACTGGTCAAGATCAGACACGAGCGCTCACGTTAGCGCGACTCGTCACTGCTGTCAGCAAGAGGAGCCGCAGTGGCCGTTGCCCGCATCTGGATGACGCGCCGCCCGTTCATGCGCTCAACGACGACCGCAAGATTGCCCAGCCGCACCTCATCCCCGACCTCAGGAATGCGTCCGAGGCGGTCGAAGACGAGGCCCGCCACCGTGTCGTAATCCGCAGCTTCGACGTGCCCGCCGATCTGTTCGAGCGCGCCAAGCGGAGCGCGGCCGTCAAGAATCAGCGCGTCGTCAACCATTCTCGCGCCGTCGTCGTCTGCGCCGGCCGGATCGTACTCGTCGGCGATCTCACCGACGATTTCCTCGAGAATGTCCTCCAGCGTGATCAGCCCTGCCGTCCCGCCGTACTCGTCGAGGACGATGGCCATATGGACGCGCGAACCGCGCAAGTCGTGCAGCAGGTCGTCGATCAGCTTCGATTCCGGCACCAGGATTGGCGGGCGGGCAATCGTCGCAATCGAGCGGTCGCCCTCGTTGAGGATCTCCGCCATCAGGTCTTTCGCATAGACGATGCCGGTGATGTTGTCGATGGATTCTTCGAATATCGGGACGCGGGAGAATCCGCGTTCGAGCAGGAAGTTCGCGGCCTCGGTCAGATTGGTATCGGCGGCCAACGCGGCGATGTCCAGGCGCGGGGTCATCGCCTCGCGCACGATCCGGTCGCCGATCGTCATGATTCCGCGGATCATCTCGCGCTCGTCTTCAGCGATCGTTTCGTGTTCTTGCTCAATCAGCACTTCGATGTCGGTCGGCTGCGGCGCAACCTCGGTGTGTCGACGCCCGAGACCGGTGACCAGGCGCGCCGGGGCTTCGAGAATCGCAGCAGGGATCAGGAACACCGCGTCCAGTAGGTCGATGATTGGCACGAAGTTGAGCGCGAAGCCTTCGGGCCAGGTCGCCGCCAGGCGTCGCGGCACGGACTGAGTCAACGCCGCGACCACGGCCGCGACGACGCCGGTGACGCACAGCCACTCCCACTGGAAGCCGGTTTCGCGGATCACGATGTAGAAGATCGCCGTGAAACCGCTTGCAACGGCGACCGTTCGTCCGACGGCAAACGATCCCAGCGCCCGCTCACGCTCCGCCGTGATCACGGTCAGGCGTTGGGCGCGTCGGTTGTCGGGTTGCCGGCTCGCCAGCAACTGCGCCCGCGAACGGGAGAGGGAAATCACGCCGGCCTCGGCGATCGCCTCCAACACCAACAGCGTGACGGCGAGAATCAGGATGACCAGAGCGATGATTGAGCCCTCGCTCATGGTTGACGCTCCGATCCTCGCCGCTCCGCCCGGGCGGGCGTCAGCCGCGCCGGATGGCCGACGGCGTTGCCATCGTCCGGCACGTCCCGCGTCACGACCGAGCCTGCGCCGGTGCGCGCACGGTCTCCGACACGAACCGGGGCGACCAACATCGTGTCGCTGCCGATGAACGCGGCCTCGCCAATCACTGTTTGGTGCTTGGCGTCCCCGTCGAAGTTGCAGGTGATCGCGCCGGCGCCGACGTTGGTTCGCGGCCCGATTTCGACGTCGCCCATGTAGCTGAAGTGGCCGATCTGCACGCCTGCGCCCACGTGCGCCTGTTTCAGCTCGGCGTGCGTACCGATGTGCGAACGCGACCCGATCACACAGCCGGGCCGAATCGTGGAGTAGGGTCCGATCTCCACTTCCTTGCCCAACGTCGAACCCTTGATCGTGCAGGACTCGACCACGCAACCCTCGCCGATGACCGAGTCCTCGACCACGGTGTTGGGTCCGAGGCGCGCGTTCGCCTCGACTTCGCTGTGACCGCGGATATGAACGCCGGGTTCGATCGCGGCCCCAGCCGCAATCGCGACCTGCGCATCGATCCAGACCGCGTCGCGATCACGAATGTGGACGCCCGCTTCCAGGTGCCGCCTCACGATGCGGCGGCGCAACACTGCCGCCGCATCGGCGACGTCGGTGGCGGTCTCGACGTTGAGTCGACCGTCGTCCATGCCAACTTCGACGGCCCCCGCGCGGCCCTGCGAGACCGCCGACTCAAGGACGCCGGTGACGTATGCCTCGCCAGAGTCCGCTGCTCCGGCGAGGACGCGTTCAAGCTCGGGCCAGAGGAACTCGCTGCGGAACCTGTAGAAGCCCAGGTTGACTTCGCAGATTCGACGCTCGGACTCCGATGCGTCGCCCCACTCGACGATGCCCCGCAACGAGCCGCACTCGCCGCGAAGGACACGGCCCATCCGCGACGGGTCGTCGACGTGCGCAGTGGCGATTACCGCATCCGCATCCTCAGCCAGAAGCACGGGTCTGATCTGCGCGGGAGTGATGAGCGGGAGATCGCCGTTGACTACCAGCACTTGGCTGGTGAGCACGTCGTCGCGTGCAACCATGACAGCGTCGGCGGTGCCTCGCGGCTCCGGCTGCACGACGTAGGACAGCTCGATAGCGGAGGGATCGGAATCAAGCGCATCACGGACCGCGCCTCCACGCGCTCCGGTCGCAATGACGACAACTGCGCGGCTGACGCCCGCATCGCTGAGCGCATGCAACACATGGGCAGACATCGCCCGACCACAGATCGGGTAGGCAGGTTTGGGAGTGTTCGAGCCCAGGCGCTTGCCGTCTCCGGCCGCGAGCACGACAGCGGTGATCTGGGAATGCGGTTTCGATTCTGGCGGATCGTCGTCGGAACTCAATCGGGGCTCCGATTCCATCGGGCTGGTGGACTTCACGCTAGGTAGGCAGTTTATTGACTGTCAACCGCCCTGACGATTCAGAGGGGTGAGGGGTCTGCCTGACTGGTCGCCTGCGTATACTCGATTTCTGTGGCTGCCCTGCTCCGGGCGGCTCTGCTCGATGTGTTTCCGCGCATTGCGCTCCAGACTCCTCAAGGTGACCGGCGAACCATGGACGCTCAAACGATCCGCAAGACCTTCAGCGACTTTTTCGTCGAGCGAGACCATCTCGCGGTCGCGTCTGCGCCATTGACGGCGCCGGGGGATCCAACGCTGCTCTTCACGAGCGCCGGGATGGTGCCGTTCAAACCGTACTTTCTCGGCGAGGCGCAGCCGCCGCACCACCGCTTGACCTCGATCCAGAAGTGTTTCCGCACGACGGACATCGACGAAGTGGGCGACGCCTCGCATCTGACCATGTTCGAAATGCTGGGCAACTTCTCGTTGGGCGACTACTTCAAAGCGGAAGCCCAGGCCTGGGCCTGGGAGCTGGTCACCGATGTGATCGGCATCCCATCGGAGCGGCTGGTCGCGACCGTCTTCACGGACGACGATTTCGCCTACGACCAGTGGAAGAAGATCGGTCTGCCCGACTCGAAGATCTACCGCTACGGCGAGGATCAGGGCAACTTCTGGGCGGCCGGTCCGACTGGGCCGTGCGGGCCGTGTTCCGAGCTGCACTACGACATGCGACCCGGCTATCGCGAAGAGGCCGGACCCGCCGAGGCGGAGGAGAAGTGGCTGGAGATCTGGAACCTG
>JAPPBK010000373.1 GCA_026705105.1 Chloroflexota bacterium
GAAGAAGGCGCAAATCGGCAGGTTTGTGAATGTATACTCTCACAATGAGCTGATTGGTGCCCCTGAACACGATTCATCCGTGCTGTCGGAAGCAGGAACTGTGGTCCAACACCTTCTTGATCTAGTGGAACACGTTGACAAGGAACATTTTGACGCGATGGTGGGCCTCTCGACGGAAGCTTCGTCGAGCGCGAATGGCGAGTAAGACATGAGCCACACCGTCGATCACCCAAGTGCTACTCCCTCCTTTCAAGGCATCTACGACCTGCCTGAAGCGGCCAGGTAACTGAGCGCTTCATGGCAAGGCCCCCCTCTGTTGCCTGTGAGCTCGTCGAAGATGATTGGTTGGATCCGAACAGGGGTGGCCTCTCGGGACCTCGTGGAAGTCGGCGGCAGAGAGCTGTTGATCGGTTTCGAGGACCTAATCTCGATGCGGGTGATCGCTGCGTTGCGAGCCGCGAACGTGAGCTGGCCCGCCATCCGCAAGGCGGAGCATTGGTTGCGCCGAGAAACGGGTTCCGAGCGACCGTTCGCGACCGAGACCATCTGATCCGGCCAGCGTCAGCAACTCGTCGAGTGCCGCTGACGCTCGTGAACCTCTCTGTCATTGGCGGAGGCGCAGTCCTCAGTCCGAAGTGGAATCAACTGATCGACGCGGTAGAGTTGGCGCTATCCGAGATGCTGTGAAGAGGACGAATCAGTGGCGGACACCGACCTAACCCAGGCCGAAGCCGATTACCTCATCGCGCTTGACAAGTACGCCGAGGATCAGAGGGCCTGGCCCTATCCCATTGGCGGCGGCAAGCTTTCCATCCCGCTCCGCTCCGAGGACTGGCGCGAGACTTTCCTGCTCGACCTCCGGCGGGCTCGAATAGATCTGTTCAAGAGGACTCACCAAACCCGTGCTCGCAAGGTCTATCCGCTCGTCCGGCTCGACATCGGCAGCAATCGGCACCGCAATCCAGATGGCGAATGGATCGGGCCGATCCACATCCACCACTACCGAGAGGGATACGGCGACAAGTGGGCCGAGGAAGTGCCGGTGGGCGTGTTCCGCGACCTTGCGGACCCGATCCTCACCCTTGATGACTTTATGCGATACTGCAACATCGTCGATCCGCCAATCTTCCAGGCGAGTGGGATGCCATGATCGATGAAGTGCAAGCCCTGCTGGACGAGTACCAGGCCTGGCTGCGGGACAACACCATGCTGCGCGAACTCGACGATTGGGTCGAGATCACCACGCCGTACCTAGATCGGCACAACGACTGCCTCCAGATTTACGCCACCCGCGACGGCGCTGATTGGACGTTGAGCGACGACGGCTTCATCATCAGCGACCTGGAAATGTCCGGCTGCACGTTGGACACGCCCAAGCGTCTTGCGCTTCTGAACATGACGCTCGCCGGGTTCGGCGTCAGGCGCGATGCGGGAGATGCCCTCATCGTCCGCGCCTCACAGAGCAGCTTCGCCACCAAGAAACACAGCCTGCTCCAGGCCATGCTCGCCGTCAATGACCTCTTCTACCTTGCCTCACCGACCATTGCCAGTCTCTTCTTTGAAGACGTCTCGCTTTGGCTGGACGAGTCCCAAGTGAGAAACACTCCAAGGGTCAGGTTCTTCGGCGAGTCCGGCTATGACCACCTCTTCGATTTCGTCATTCCGAAGTCGGCGTCAGAGCCAGAGCGAATGTTGCAGACGATCAACAGCCCCAGTCGCGAAACTGCCACCAGGGTCGCGTTCGCCTGCTTCGACACACGAACCGCTCGGCCTGACGATTCACGCACCTACGCCGTCCTGAATGACGCCCAAGGCCGCATATCGAGCCAAGTCACGGACGCGCTCGAGAGCTATGACGTCCGGCCAATTCTCTGGTCCGAGCGTGAAGCTGTCCAGGCAGAACTCGCTGGATAGCGAGCGCCTGGTCATGATCTAGCCTTCTGTCATGACCACTATCAGCGAGGCGGACGTCGAGGAGATCGCCCTCAAACACCTCCGCGATCTCGGCTGGGACACCGCCTACGGTCCCGACATCGAGCGCGATTACTCGCAGGTCGTGTTTGACGACCGCCTCCGCGCCGCCCTCGCCAATTTCAATCCCGAACTGCCCGACGACGCGCTGGAGAGTGCCTTCCGCAAGTTGACCCAACCCGAGGGTTCCAGCCTCGAAACACGCAACAGGGTGTTGCATCGATTTCTCGTCTGGGGCGTTGAGGTCGAGTACCGAGACGGAGATCGCATCCGTGGCGGACAAGTCAGGGTCATGGACTTCGACGAACCCGCCGCCAACTACTACCTCGCCGTCAACCAGTCCACGGTCACCGAGCGTGACCACAACCATCGCCCCGACATCGTCCTGTTCGTCAACGGCCTGCCACTAGCAGGCTGCTGAAAAAGGAGCCTGTGGGATCATGAGGGAGTGATTGAACCGATAGGCAATGGAGGGCTGCGATGTCCGCTCGCGCTCGGTCACCTTGAGGCTCGTCTGCGAGACCGATCGGACCGCCTGATCCAGAAGTCCTGATCGACTTCCACTGGTCTCGTTGCGGGACTCAGACGCGAAGTCTGCCGGATCATCAATCCGTTCCCTCACGCTGGCGGGATAGGTGACGGCCCCTTCCTGTTCGTCCCAGACGAGCGACGGCCCGTCTTCCCGGTAGAAGGCGAGCGTGCGGAGCCGCATGGCGTCGACGTCTTCGATCGCGAATCGCTGTTCGCAGCCCTTGACCAGGGTTGGGTTGGACGAGATCGCCGTCTGCACGGTCCGACCGGAACTCGCGCTGAGCCTCAGGAAGAACGTCTCCACGGCAAGCTCCGGCCCGTAGAAGACGACCGACATGAGGACGAGCTGAGCGCCTGCGGAGAGCGCCGAGCCTGCGGGCGGATTACCCGGCGGACGATTGAGGAAGCTGCGCCCGGACTTTGGGCGGCCAGCGCCGATCTGCCTTGATCGACGCTTCGTTCTGCGTCCTCGCCTACCCATGTTCCGACGCAGCGTATCCAGCGTGGACGTGACGCTTCGGAGTCCAAGTTGACTACGCAACTCTTTCGTTCCGTTCGGTCCTTGCCCTTGCGGCGCCTGCCGGGATCCGGAGTGCCAAGGGCGCAGGCGGCTAGCGCCAGACCTAACCGATAGGACGCTCGAATACGCAAACACCGAACTGGCCACATGCCCCTACGGGTTACAACGGGCGGCGCGATGAATGTACAGCGAAGGGCTGTTTCCGCACGGCCGTCCGCTCAGAATCATTGAACTCGACGCACGGCCCCAATCAGTGAATGGGTTGCGGGGCCACCGTCGTAGCCGGGAACTGGCGGTAGAATCGGGCCTCAGCCTCGTCACCGGCGCCCGTCCGTGCGGGCGCCTGCTAACGTGATCTCCCCAGGGTTACCTGCGGAACAGCTTGCGGGAGATGGACGAGTTGGACGACCTGGCTTCGCTGGTGCGCGCGACGACGGCGGAGGCGTACGCGCTGGCCGACACGACGGGCCGCCTGCCTGAGCGGATCGTGGTCGAGGCCAGCTTCGACGTGGACGCGTCCGGGGGCCTTGCGCTCAATCAATCCCGTCGGTTTCCCGGTGCGGTCAAGATGAAGATGGAGCTGGCTCCCCAGGCAGCGCCTCCAGGACTGCGCCTGATTGCCGACCACGCGGCGAGAGAGTCCGCGAAGGGTCAGAACAAGCGCACGCGCAAGCGGACCAATCACACGATCCTCTACCGAAGACAGGGCGGATGCTGCGTCGGCTGCCGCCACTTTTTCCAGCCGAGGAATCTGACCATCGACCATGTGGTGCCGCGATTCGGCGGCGGAAGCGACGACATCGCCAACCTGCAGCTGCTCTGCGAGGCCTGCAACCAGCTCAAGGGGAGCGGAACGCAGAGTGCGTTGCTGGCCGAATTGCGAGCGCGGGGCTTCGTCAACCCGGGGGTGAATGCAACGCCGCTTGAGGAGGGTCCGGGCGCTGCGGAGTCGGCCGTGTAGTGCGGGTCCGGCTCCAGTTGGACGCCTGCCTCTGGCTAACATCGCGGTTATGCATCTAGCCTCCCGAAATGCAACAGAAGGCGCATACATCGACGCCCGTGCTGTCCACCTCCGGCGTACGTGAGCGGTCGCACAGGTGCGAAGGTGCCCCGCTTGCAGGAGGAGAGCGATTGAAGCACAGGCGCGAAGGGGAAACGGGACCGGCAACGCAATCAACGCCCGCCTACGAAGTGGACTACGAGGCGGCGCGTCTGGCTGCGCGCCTGTTCGGCGAGGAGTCCGCGGGCAGCTACGTCGTAGCGGCCCGCTTGATCCGCATCGACAGCCTCCCCGTCGGCGATCTCGGGCTGCTCACGGTCGGGTTTCGCATCACGGACCGGCCCGGCGAAGAGTGGACCCGGCGCTTCAACCGGTTCAAGTACGGCGACCCTTCTGCCGTCAGGGCGGCCACCCGCGCGTTCTGCGCGGCGTTCGAGCTCTTCCACCCCGCCGGGAGCCCGCGCGTCGTCGTCGTCTCCGCGGTCGCTTCAGGGCAGAACATCGTGCAACACGACACGCCGGCGTCGACACTGGCGTCCGCGCTGGCGCGGTCCCGCGGCTGGGAGTGGCTTCCGCATCACGTCACCAAGGACCGGCATCCCAGCCTCACCGGCATCGTCTCCGCGGCCGAGCGGGACGCCACCGTGGACGGGGTCTACCTGGCTGCCCCCATCGGAGGCGACCCCGGCCTGGCGCTCGTCGTTGACGACTTCTGCACCCGGGGCGCGACGTTTGCGGACATCGCCCGTGCGATCCGGGAGTCCAATCCCGGATGGGAGATTCAGCCGGTCAGCCTCGCCAAGGCCGAGCGCGCCACCTACTGGAAGGGCGATCTGACCAATGCGCACATCCCCGACATCCTGGATGCCGCCTGGCGCGGGGCCCCGAATCTCGCGTCGCCCTTCTAGCGAAACGCAGAAGAGGTTACATACATTGCCGGCGCGGGCCGAGGGTGTACGGATGAGCGGCTCGATCGGCAAGCGCGGCGACCGGCCGCTTCGGCGATGGCGGGGAGCTCGTCACACTTCCGTCTCGTCACTTCGTGGGTGTGCGAGATGTCTGGCGCCTGGAGGAGCGGAAGCGACCGCACGTCACGGAAGTCGCATACGTAGACCTCGATGGGGCCGATCTGGCCACCCTCCGGGCGACCTCGGGCGCTTCGTTCTTCATCCCCGCGTACCCATGCCGCGACCCAGCGCATCGAGCGCAGAGATGACACTCCCGCGCCCAAGTTGCCCAAGCAACTCTTCTGATCCAAGTGCTCATGTGTCTCTGCTGCGGCTACCGCGACCCGGAGTGCATACCGCGAAGAGGGGCAGCGCCAACCGCATCTGAAGCGGCGCTCGAGTGGGTGAATGCCAAACCGGCCAACGCCCCGAAGGTTTACGACGGGCGGACGAGTGCGCGCCGCCAGGGCTCGCCGCCGACCGGCCAGCGGGCGGACTCCGGCGCCGATTTGCTCGGCTGCCTAGCTTCCCCCATTCGCCGCCACATCGAGCGGGGCGCTTACGAGCCAGCGTCCGATCGCGGGTCCGGTCGGCAGGAAGCGCGCCCGCGTCGGCAGCCGATCGCTCCAGCCGCGCCTGGGCCCACCAAACTTCTTGAAAGCAAGAACTTCGAGTTGGCGTCTGCACTTGAGCTCTGAGACAGTGTCCAAGCGAGTAGCTGTCACCTTCGGACCGTCTTGGTCTGGCACGCGAGGCGTTGCACATGGCACAGAAGCTTATGGTCTCGGATGTCGATGGACCAAACAGTTCGCGACGCGCATTGACCAGACCAGACCAGCCAGCGCGTCAACGTGCACCTGGTGGGCTATCGGTAGCCAACCCGTCGCTCTTGTGGTCAGATGTTCAGAAACGATCTGCTCACGGCGTTCTCGCCGCAGTTGAGAAGTTGAAAGCGGAGGAGGTACAGGCTGCCGGGACCTGATACGGGAGCAGCACGCGCGCCCGTCGGACCGGGCGACCTTGCGACCGAAGTTGCATGGCACCGAATCGTCGCCCAAGTGCATCAGCCAGGGCTGGAATTCGTCCGGTGCCTGTTCTGCTTTGTGCGCAACCTCGATGCCGAGTAACGAGATCGGGATTCGTTGCTCAGGAAGCCGGCCTGGCACCGTCCAGATGTGCGCCGGGTCCTCCGCGTTCTCGGCGATCTGGGGAGTCTGGATCGGGCCTCGCCCGACATCGTGAAGCCCATGAAATGCACAGTGCCACCTACTTCCGATTCAAATCAGTCCGGTTCGTCGCTGCGGCCTGCGTCCTTCAACGGACGACATCGCGCCGCCGACGTGGGGGAGTCTCGGATGCGCAGGTAGCCCCGATAAACTGGCTCGCGAGCGTGCGAGACTTCCGCACTTCTGCAATCAATCCTGTCTGAGCGTTGACGAAGAAACTCCTGCGCACGGCCGCTTGTCTGCTGGCAGCTGCGCTGTCCGTTGTCGGTTGCGGGGATGAAGATGACGACCTTGTGCAGCCTCAAGCAGCAGAGCAGCGGTTGGCTTTGACAATCCTCGAACGCAGCGTTGCCGGGCCGGAGACCGCGGGGGCCGACCGCGCCCACGACACGCGCGAATTCGTCTGAGACCTGTGCCGCCTCGGTTTCACGCAGCATGTGGCGCAGAACCAGCGCGGCCGGCGCAGCACGATCGACCGGGGCACGACCCGGTACCTCGTCTACCGCCAGAGCCAGCGCCGGCGCAAGTTTGTCGTGGAGGTCTTCGGCTGGATCAAGACCGTCGGCGCCGGCGGCAAGCTGCGCTGCCTGGGCGCGACTCGGAACAAGTGTGGCTCGAACTGAGCGCCGCATAGAACTTCACCCGTTTGGCCTACTTCGAGGAGGCCGACGCACAACCGAGGCACCCGCTTCGGACAACGGATTCCAAGCTCGGGATCGACGTCCTCTCCCCAAAAGGTCTGGCTCTAGGTCGCTGCAGAGCCTGCGTCCAGCTCACGTTCACCTCCCGGAGTGGTTCTTACTATCCATAGCTCAGCCTCCTGATTGGGAAGCCGATCACAAGACTGAGCCGGCTTTCACTCTTGGCGGTGCCCATCATCCAGGCGTAAGAGCGACAGGCCGCGCACACATACCGGCTAACCGGGCAGAAACGGTTCGGCGAGTAGTCTCTCGCCAGCTACACTGTTTCGAACATAGAGCGGGAGAGCACCCAAGGTCTTCGCTCGGCCTCCCAGGCCTACGGCAAGCCACCGAAGGACTACCGCCAGGGGAGAATCGACCAATGAACGAGCCACTGCAGATGACGACGGCTGCCCTATACGCACGCGTATCAAGCGACCGTCAAGACGTTGATCTCTCTGTCGCCGCGCAGCTCCGGGCCTTGCGCGACTACGCCGAACGTAACGGCTACCTCGTGGTGCGCGAGTTTGTCGACGAAGCTGAGAGCGGCCGAGTCGCAGACCGGCCGCAGTTTCGCAAGATGCTGGACGAAGCGGCACAGAATGACGCTCCTTTCCAGGAGATTCTGGTCTGGAAGTTCTCGCGATTCACGCGCAAACGCGAGCACGCCGTCGCCTTCAAGTCGATGCTCAGGCGGCGCGGGATCCGGGTGACCTCGATCACCGAGCACGCCGATGACTCGCCAACTGGCAAGTTGATGGAAGCGATCATTGAGAGCGTGGACGAGTTCTACTCGGAGAACCTGGCCCAGGAGGTCAAGCGAGGGATGCGGGAAGCAGCCTCGCGAGGATTCTGGGTCAGCCCCTACGTGCCCTACGGCTATCGGCGAGTTCATGTGCAGGATGGTCCCAAGAAGCGGCCGCGGCTGGAATTGAACCCTCCGGCGGACGCCGTGGCGCGACGAATCTTCGACAT